>NZ_JAGWCX010000116.1:0-5185 GCF_020657775.1 Clostridioides sp. ZZV14-6345
CCAGGCTCTTTTGAACTTGGGATTTATTTTTTTATTTAAGATTCTTAAAAATTATTGTCTTACTAAATAAGTAATTTAAAATTATAACAACTATATTAGTAATCACTTTAACTATAATATCATTTACAAATAGCAAATCAATCAATACATACATAATTAACATCTCAATAACACCAGAGAGTAATCTAAAACTAACAAAAGATAAAAATTCTTTAAATAAGAAAATTATATCAATATTCATACTTTTGAAAACAAAAAACTTATTTGTAAGATAAGCAAATAAAACTGCGATTATCCATGCCCAGACATTTGCAAGTATGAAATTAAATGATAAAATTCTAGTAAAAAATAAATATGAAACTATATTTATAAGGGTAGTAAATACTCCAAAAAATAAATATAATATTGTCTCTTTATGCTTTTTTAAAATCAAATATAGCCCTCCTAAACTAATCAAATAATAACTATTTTTAAATAAAATTAACACATTTCAGTATAACATATCAATTAATAAATCAATATATCTTAAAATATTATAAAAAATAAAACTATAATATTCTATAATTAATATGTACTCATAATCCATATTTTATCAAAATAAAATATGACCTAGATTTAGAAATCTGATATAATAAAAATTAAATACATATAAGGGGGTAAATATGAGAAAGTACAAATCAAAAAAATTGTCAAAGCTACTGGCATTGTTGACAGTTTGCTTTTTAATAGTGTCAACAATACCTGTCTCAGCAGAAAACAATAAAACTTTAGATGGAGTAGAAACTGCAGAGTATTCTGAAAGCTATCTTCAGTACTTAGAAGATGTTAAAAATGGAGATACAGCAAAATATAATGGAGTAATACCAGTTCCATATGAAATGGAAGGGACAATACTTCAAAATAAGGGAAGAAGTACTCTTCCATCATCATACAAAGCAAGTGTAGCATACAATCCAATGAACTTAGGCTTAACTACACCAGCGAAAAATCAAGGAGAGCTTAATACATGTTGGGCATTTTCTAGTATGTCAACTTTAGAATCATATTTAAAGTTAAAAGGTTATGGAACTTATGATCTCTCAGAAGAACACTTTAGATGGTGGTCAACTGGTGGAACACATGGATGGGACTTAGATGATATGTCAGGTAGTTCAAATGTAACAGCTATAGGATATCTTACAGCATGGGCAGGTCCTAAATTAGAAAAGGACATACCATATAATCTTAAATCTGAAGAACAAGGTGCAACGAGACCTTCAAATATGGATACTGCACCTACACAGTTTAATGTGACAGATGTTGTACGTCTTAATAAAGATAAAAATACCGTAAAAAATGCAATAATGCAATATGGTGCAGTAACATCAGGCTATGCTCACTATAAAAGCTATTTTAATAACAATGAAACAGCATATAACTGCACAAATAGAAGTGCACCTTTAAATCACTCTGTATCAATAGTGGGATGGGATGATAATTATTCAAAAGATAACTTTGCATCTGACGTTAAGCCAGAATCAAATGGAGCATGGTTAGTAAAAAGTAGTTGGGGAGAATTCAACTCTATGAAAGGATTTTTCTGGATTTCTTATGAAGATAAGACATTACTAACAGATACAGATAACTATGCAATGAAATCAGTATCAAAACCAGATAGTGACAAAAAAATGTACCAACTTGAATATGCTGGTCTTAGTAAAATAATGTCAAATAAAATAACAGCAGCAAATGTATTTGATTTTAGCAGAGACTCTGAAAAACTTGACTCTGTTATGTTTGAAACAGACTCTGTAGGAGCAAAATATGAAGTATACTATGCACCAGTAGTAAATGGAGTTCCTCAAAATAACTCAATGACAAAACTTGCAAATGGAACAGTATCATACTCTGGATACATAAATGTACCTACTAACTCTTATAACCTACCAAAAGGAAAAGGAGCAATAGTAGTAGTGATAGATAATTCAGCAAATCCTAATAGAGAAAAATCTACTTTAGCATATGAAACTAACATAGATGGATATTATCTATATGAAGCTAAAGCAAATTTAGGTGAAAGTTACATACTTCAAAATAATAAATTTGAGGATATAAATACATACAGTGAGTTCTCTCCTTGTAACTTTGCTATAAAAGCTATAACAAAAACATCTTCTGGACAAGCTACTTCAGGAGAATCTTTAACTGGGGCAGATAGATATGAAACGGCAGTTAAAGTTAGCAAAAAAGGATGGGCTTCTTCACAATATGCAGTATTAGTAAATGGAGATGCAATAGTGGATGCTTTAACAGCTACACCATTTACAGCAGCAATTGACTCTCCGATTCTTTTAACAGGAAAAGATAACTTAGATTCAAAAACTAAGTCAGAGTTACAAAGATTAGGAACTAAAAAAGTTTATCTAATAGGTGGAGAAGATTCTTTAAGCAAGAATGTACAAGCTCAACTTAGCAATATGGGTATATCAGTAGAAAGAATTTCAGGTAGTGATAGATACAAGACTAGTATATCTCTAGCTCAAAAGCTAAATAGTATAAAATCTGTTTCACAAGTTGCAGTGGCAAATGGTGTAAATGGACTTGCAGATGCAATAAGTGTTGGTGCAGCAGCTGCTGATAACAATATGCCAATAATACTTACTAATGAAAAGAGTGAGTTGCAAGGTGCTGATGAGTTTTTAAATTCATCAAAAATAACTAAGTCTTATATAATTGGTGGCACAGCTACTTTATCATCAAATTTAGAAAGTAAGCTTTCAAATCCAACAAGACTTGCAGGAAGTAATAGAAATGAAACTAATGCTAAGATAATAGATAAGTTCTATACTAATTCAGATTTAAAATATGCTTTTGTTGTTAAAGATGGTTCAAAGCGTCAAGGAGATTTGATAGATGGACTAGCAGTAGGAGCATTAGGTGCTAAAACTGATTCACCAGTAGTTCTAGTTGGAAATAAGTTAGATGAAAGTCAAAAAACTGTACTTAAGTCTAAGAAAATAGAAACTCCTATTAGAGTTGGTGGAAATGGAAATGAAAATGCTTTTAATGAACTAAATACTCTTTTAGGAAAATAGTGAATAGAAAGATAATAAATCTATATGCTTTATTATTAAAAAATATTTAATAGAAGTTTATAAATATAAAATAACAAAAAGGGGTGTCTCAAAAGGAGCTTTTTAGTTCATGAGGCACTCTTTTTTGTGTGAAATCAAATATATTTTCATCATTTCAACAATGGAAAATAGGATTGTCTATATTTTGAGATAGACTCTTTATTATTGATGAAAAATGTAATAATTTTAAACTGTAAAATAGTGTAAAGTTATTTTATAATATAAATATAGTAAGATTTTAAACAAAATAAGGGGGAATAATAATGAAAGCACCAAAAACTATTTTAACAATATTGACAATAGCGCTTACTTTAAGTAGCATTTCTATAATACCATCATATGCACTTACAGAGGAAAAATTAATAGGTAATGGTAGATATGAAACTGCTGTAAAGATAAGTCAAAAGGCATACAGTTCTAGTTCTAATGTAGTGTTAGTTAATGATAATTCATTAGCTGATGCACTTTCAGCTACACCATTTGCAAAGGCTAAAGGAGCACCAATACTTTTGACAGAAAGTGATAAACTAGATGATAGAACTGAAAAAGAGATAAAACGTCTAGGAGCTAAAGATATTTATTTGATAGGAGGTACTGCTGTACTTAATAAAGATATAGAGAACAAATTAAAAGGTAATGGACTTAATGTAGAAAGAATTAATGGTAAGGATAGATATGAAACTTCACTGATTTTGGCTAATAAGCTTAAGGATATAAAAGATATTAAGGATGTTGCTGTAGTAAATGGTGAAAAAGGATTGAGTGATGCTGTTAGTGTTGGAGCACCAGCAGCTCAAAATAAGATGCCTATAATTTTGTCTAGTCCTAAGGATGGAGTAGAAGCATTTGATAAATTTATAAGAGATGAGAAAGTTATAAAAGCATATGTAATTGGAGGGACAAATTCTGTTTCAAGAGCTGTAGAAAAGAGTCTTCCTAATGCAGAAAGATTAAGTGGAAAAGATAGAAATGAGACTAATGCTAAAGTTATAGAAAAGTTTTATTCTGATACAAATTTAAGTAATCTATATGTAACTAAGGATGGTAGTAAAAATGAGAATCAGCTAATAGATTCATTAGCTGTTGGAGTTTTGGCTGCCAAAAATGAGTCTCCTGTTGTTTTGGTTGGCAATAAATTAAACACAAAACAAAGGGATATACTTAGTACTAAAAAATTAAGTACGATAACACAGGTAGGTGGAAATGGAAATGAAGAAGCTTTTGATGAGATTAAAAGTTTACAAGAAAAAACTGTGTTTGAAGCAAAAACTGTTGAGGAATTAACTGATATGATAAATATAGCAAGTCCTAATGACATTATAAACTTTAAACCAAAAGAAGATGCTGTAAATGAAGCTTTTAGAATGGTGACAAATAAACCAATAACTGTGAATATAAAAGGAGATTGTTCAAAAACTCTTACAGTAGATATGCCTAATGGTGAAGTGAATAACTATGCTACTTTGGTAAATGTTATAGTTAGAAATATTGGAGAAGGTGGATTTAATAATCATGATACAATCACCATATTGTCAGTTCGTGACAAAAATGGTAGAGTTATAGAAAATACTAGAAATTCAGATATAGATACGTTGATGATATTAGCTTCTGCTAATGATACAAAATTGATTAATGATGGATATATAGGAAAGCTTATAGATAATTCATCTAATAGTGATATAACTAATAATGGTACTATAGATAAAAAAGTTAATCAGGTTGAGGATTTAGAGGCTAAGGTTGATTCAATTGAAAAAGCTATAGATTCTATAAGTCAGAAAATCAATAAAATACAAGATATACTAGATAAGCTTGGATTTCTAAAGAAATTTCTTAACTAAAAATATGTATATTTAAGTGAACTGTGTGTTGGAATTATATCTGAAGATATATAGTTAAATGGGTTTATAGATAAATAGCCTTATAGCTAAATATATAGTTAAATAAATCTTGGGGAGGTAACATGGGGAGTGTAGTTGAATGTAGCAAAAGAATACATAAAAGTATTGACAAAACTAGAATAAAGAAAAATAATCTAAATAGCAATAGCAATAGCAATAGCAATAGCAATA
>NZ_JAGWCX010000117.1:0-4877 GCF_020657775.1 Clostridioides sp. ZZV14-6345
TAAGGTGTAAATAAAGATAAACTTCTATATGAGTTTAATTTGTGATTAATAAAATAAGGTTGTGAATAAAGTTATAGTTTTAGATGGGTGTAACCTGTGATTAGTAGAATACGATTATATATAAAATTATAGAGCTGTATAAGAAAATATTATAGATATATTAAATATTAGATAATAAATATTTATATAAATACACAAAAGAGAAGGCGATATGAAGTTAAATTTAATGACTTCATATCGTTTTTTATTTGAAATTTCTCTGTATCTAGAGTGTGATTTTTAATATTGAAATTTTATGTGATTAAGTCACAGATAAAAAGTAAGTATCCTGATATAATTCTTATAGATTAATAATATAGGGAGGTTATTATGTCTAATAAAAAAAAGAAGTATGCAAATATTTTAGAAAATGAGTGTGTAGCTTGTGGAAGCTGTATAAAAGCATGTCCAAGGGGTGCTATTTCAGTTCCCTATGGAACTAGTGCAAAAATTGATATAGACTTATGTGTTGGGTGTGGTATTTGTAAAAAGATATGTCCAGCATCTGTAATTGAGATTATAACAATATTAAAAGAGGAAGAAGGTAAGTGTCATGAATAATAAAAAACATTGGTATGACTATTTATGGATTTTTTCTTCAATATATTTGATATTGGGATTTGGAAATATTATTTTCGCTTGGATTGGATTAATTTGTTTCTTTGTTCCAATAATTATTTCTATTGTCAAGGGAAATAAAGCGTATTGTAATAAGTATTGTGGAAGAGGGCAACTGTTTAATTTGCTTGGAAATAAATTAAAGCTGTCAAGAAATAAAGATATTCCTAAATTTATTAGAAGTAAGTGGTTTAGATATGGTTTTTTGACATTTTTTATGGTGATGTTTGCCAACATGCTTTTTTCAACTTATTTAGTGTTTGAAGGTAGTAGAAATTTTAAAGAAGTAGTGACTTTGTTGTGGACTATAAAAATGCCTTGGCAATGGGCATATCATGGGACTTTAGTTTCACCTTGGGTGGTACAGTTTGCATTTGGTTTTTATAGTGTTATGCTTACATCAACTGTTCTTGGATTGATTACTATGATGTTGTTTAAACCTCGTTCATGGTGTGTTTATTGCCCTATGGGTACTATGACCCAGATGATATGTAAGGCAAAGAGTAAGTCTGTATAGATAGAGTTTGTGTGAAATAAACTTGTTTATACTTCTTTTTGATGATTTATTTTCTATCTTACTAGGTCTATATAAGTACACTATATGAAACGGTTATACTTTATCTATATAAATATAGTATAATTGTTTTATATAGTGTATTTTAAAATTCAACTATAAGTATTAGAGTATAAAAAGGAGATTCATATGATGAAACGAGATATTTACTCAGTACAGTTAGATTATATGTTAGCATAATGTACTGAGTAAAATGTTAAATTAATTTGCTAACAAATAGAACTGTACTGCTAAAAACTTTAGGTTTTATTAACTTGAAATGATTAATAATTATTACATTAAATTTTAAAAAATAAGGAAACATTTTATCTATAAAATTATTCTAAGTTAATAAAGTAAAATAAATAAGGATAGGTGTACAGCCTCTTATACTGTCAAAGAACGAAGTTTATCTTTATCCAATACTTTTATTCCACCACGAGATAAAGACACAATGCCTTCCCTAGCAAAATACTTTAACATTCTTGATACAACCTCTCTAGCACTACCCATATACTTAGCAATTTGCTCATGAGTCATATTTATAGTACTACTGCCATTTTTAGCTATCTCATCAATTAAAAAAGATGCCAAACGCTTATCAAAACTCATAAAGAGAATTTGTTGCATTGCCCACATAACATCAGAAAAACGTTCAGTAGCTAATCTATATGAAAATAACTCTGCATGAACATTTTCTGTAGATAATTTTGCAAAAACAGACGAACTAATCTGTATAATATCGCAGTCTGTTTCAGCATCTATATAGACATCAAAAGTTATTGTTTTTAGAATACAAGAAGCTGATAAAATACATACATCTCCATTATCAAGACGGAAGAGTGTAACCTCACGACCTTCATCTGAGAGTATGTATGTTCGTATTGTTCCAGACTTTATAATCAAGATACCAATACAGTCACTATCACCACAATGTATTGGATTTCCTTTTTTATAATGGGAGATGTTTGCTGAAGAGATTAATAAGTCTTTTTGCAAGTCAGTGAGTTCATCCCAAAAAGGCAAACTGTGTGTAAGTATATCAATATCATTTTGTGAAATCATACAATATCTCCTTTCTTAAGGTGTTATAATCCAATGATACAAGTGAATGGATAAAATAACAAGTAGTTTGTTAATAGGATTATTTAATCAGATATTAATAGTATGATTTTTGTAGAAAAAATATGATAATATCTATATTCTTTACTATTAATAAGAAAATTATATAAGCAGGGAAGTTAACTTAATCATTGGCAAAAGCTATTATAGTTAATAATAGGATATTGGAAAAATAATTAATAATGAGATATTGGAAAAAATGTAACGAATGTATACAAACTGAAAAGTATATTTTAAATAAATCATACTTAACTAACATAGAATATTAAAATTTATAAGGATAAATATAAGTTGGCAATGTATAGAAATAAAAGACAATATAGTTATGATAAATGACTTTATAAAGATAAGTATAAATTAGCAATCTTAATATGGGAAAATAATTATATATAAAAAACAAAGATAAGATTACTGTATTTTATTAGAAAGATTTAGCAATATGACACACTGTTGTCGTGTCATCTGATATATGATTAATAAATCAAACACAAAAGGAGAGATTTTTATATGCCAGATTTACTAAAAAACATGTTTAATCACGAGTCACTTCGTAAGGCTGCATTAGCTATCCAATCAGTTTACAGTTCATTTCAAGTGGACGAGTTCATAAACTCGACAATGGATGAAACCTGGAATAATTTAGAGTTAAAAGCCAGATGTCGAAAAATAAGTACGAATTTGGGAATGTATTTACCAAAAGACTACAAGGAAGCTCTTTCTATTCTTGAAAAATCAGTCAGGGGTTTTCCATTTGCTTTTTTCTTTCCAGATTTTGTTGAAGTTTATGGTCAGGATGACGTAAATTGGGATTTATCTATAAGTACATTAGAAAGAAATACTGAATATTGGTCTTCTGAATTTGCTGTGAGAGCATTTATCATAAAAGATGAAGAGCGTATGATGGCACAGATGCGTGAATGGTCTAAGCATAAAAACGAACATGTACGAAGACTTGCAAGTGAAGGCTGTCGTCCTCAGTTGCCATGGGGAAAAGCAATAGCCAAATTTAAAAAAGACCCTACACCTGTTTTGCCTATATTAGAGGAACTTAAAACAGATACATCGACATATGTACAAAAGAGTGTTGCTAATAATCTAAACGATATTTCAAAAACACATCCAGATTTAGTTACAAATATAGCAAAAGATTGGTATGGTAAAAACAAATCTACCAACTGGATTGTAAAGCATGGTTGCAGAACTCTACTAAAAAAAGGTAATCGTGAGGTATTGGCTCTTTTTGGATATGATGATACTACTTCGACAAATATTCAAGACTTTACCTTAGAAACAACGTCTATTTCTATTGGAGATGATTTAACTTTTTCATTTAAGATTTTGGCAAAAAAAGCGACAAAAATAAGGCTTGAATACGGAATTGATTATGTGAAATCCAGTGGAAAAAGGAATAGGAAGATATTTAAAATATCGGAAGTTTCATTAAAAGAAAATGAGAAAAAGTTATACATGAAAAAGCACTCATTTGCAGATGTAAGTGTAAGGAGACATTATCCAGGTATCCACTCGATTACTATTATTGTTAATGGGATAGAACAAGGTAAACTTAATTTTGAATTAGGTGTATAATTTTACTAACAGAATAATCTATATCAGATACTTTGCTAAACTTATATAATATATTTTACTAAATCTATATTAAGTAGTTTACTACTTGTTTACTGAATTTAAATACAAAGAAATACAGGTGCTAATCCCTGCCCATTAAAGGAATATGAGCATAACACAAAAGTAGAACTTATCAATTCTGTTACGGGTACAGTAAAATCCGTAGAATCACAATTAGCAGATGAAGTGTAAAAAATAAGTTACTGGTGATTTTAGTTGCTAGTGATATTGAATAGTTATACAATAGCCATATAAATTAGAATTTGTAGAGGAGAAATGTAAATGAATGTATATAGTTTTTGGAATGACACTTTGGCACAAGATGCTGTTAAGATAAGAAAATATTTTCATGAAGATGCTTATATTAATTGGCATGATACAAATGAGCATTTTACTTTAGAAGAATTTATCATTGCAAATTGTGAGTATCCTGATAAATGGGATGGTAAAGTAGAAAAGGTGCTAGAATTTGGAAATTTAGTAATTACAGTGACACATGTTTATGCAGTAAATAAACCACTATCATTTCATGTCGTTTCATTTATTAATCTTGAAGATGATAAGATTATTTCTATTGATGAATATTGGGGAGAGGATGACAATGTGCCACAGTGGAGATTAGATAAACATATAGGAAAGCCAATAAAATAACGTTTGTTCTGTTTTATAACTAGAATTTTGATAATATTTGATATTTTGATTTATGATTGGTCAACATAGTCGTTAGTGTAATAATTTAAAAGTGAGAATTTGGAGTGTGAACATTATGGAAGAAAAATATATCTTATCTGAACGAGGAAAAATATATTATTGGATAAAAGAAAGCAATAGTGTGCTTGCAAAGAACTTAATTTTTTTACCAGGACTAACAGCAAATCATCATCTTTTTGATTAAAAAATAGCTACGCACACTCGTGAC
>NZ_JAGWCX010000118.1:0-4741 GCF_020657775.1 Clostridioides sp. ZZV14-6345
TGTATGAAATCAAATGTATTTTCATCATTTTAATAATGGAAATAAGGCTTATCTCTATTTTAAGACAGCCTCTTTTGCTAAACGATATGTATCACAAAATTTAGACTAGGCGTTTTATTAATAATTGAAATACTATATTTCATTTTGAAATTATTGTGTTTCATTTTGAAATACAATATAGGCAAATAAAGTATCACTACTAATACTCTTTAAGAAAAGGTTTCTATAAATTTTTATTGAATCTATTTGATTCGTATTAAAATTGCAATAAATTGCACAAAAAAATAAAAAAATTATTATTAGGCTAAAAAGTTGGCATATTTTGTGCTTTTATAATTTAGTATAAATTTAAAATTAAATAAGGAGAAGAAAATGAATAAAAAACAGTTGATGAAATTCTTACTTGTTGCAGCTATACCAATAATTATATGGAACTTACCTGCACCACAAGGATTGAAGAAAGAAACTTGGGATATTGTTGCTTTATATCTAGGCTTACTAGCAGGTCTTGTCATTAAACCATTTAAAGAACCAATAATTACCTTAATCATTGTAGGTGTAGCACTTATGTTTATGGATGAGTCAATACTACTTCATGGATATTCAGATAAGATGACTTGGTTTTTAGTTGTTGTAACTATTGTATGTACAGCCTTTGTAAAGACAGGATTAGGAAAACGTATGGCATATAACCTTTTACTAAGAGCAGGAGATTCTACCCTAGGGCTTGGATACTTAATGATGATAAGTGATTTAATACTTAGCCCAGCTACAGGTTCAAATGCATCTAGAACAACTATTATATACCCTATATTTAGAAATATAGCAGAAGGTGCAGGTTCTAAACCTGATGATGAGCCTAAAAAATTAGGTGCATATTTAACAGTATTAACATATGTAGTCTCTCAAGGTACAGCAGCATTATTTTTGACAGGTATGGCAACTAATGCGATAACAGTTTCTTTGGCAGCAAGCATGTTAGGTGTTAACTTAACTTGGGGAACTTGGTTTATGGCATCAGTTGTACCAGCAGGCTTATTCTTACTAGTAGCACCACTTATAGTATATAAGATATATAAGCCAGATTTAACTCATTTAACAGATATTAAGCCACAGATAAGAAAAGATTTAGATTCATTAGGCACTATTACAAAACATGAAAAAATATTAGTTGTATTCTTTATTCTTGCAATTCTTGGATGGATGTTTGGTGAAAAAATACCTTTTATAAACTTAAATATGCAAGTAGTAGGATTTGTATTCTTGGCATTAGTTCTTATAGCAGGTATTTTAGACTGGGATGATGTTATTGGTGCTAAAGGAGCATGGAATGTATTTATATGGTATGGTGCATTTTATGGTATTGCTGGTTCATTAGCTGATGCAGGCTTTTACAATTGGCTGGCTGATAAATTAGGTACAGTACTTAATCTATCAGATGTAAATGGATTATTAGTTACAGTAGTACTATTGTTAGTGAGTTTGGCAGTTAGATACTTCTTTGTGTCAAATAGTGCATTTGTGGCATCTTTTTATCCTGTACTATTTGCAATAGTTCTATCTACTAAAGCAAATCCAATGGTAGTCACATTATTACTAGCATTCTTTGCAAGTTATGGAGCTTTATTGACTCATTATGGAAATGGAGCTGGTCTTATAGCCTTTGCCTCAGGGTATGTATCTCAAAAAGATTTCTGGAAAGTAGGTACTATCATGGTAATGATTGCATTAGCAATATTTTTAGTAATAGGTTTACCTTACTGGAAAATAATTGGATTATGGTAAGTACATATTAAATTTATATATTGGAGATGAATGATTATGCTAGATTTACTTATTATAAATGGTCATGTAATAGACCCTAAAAATAATGTAAATGGAAATAAAACGATTGCTATATACAATGGAAAAGTAACTGAATATAAACATGGTGATAAAGCAAAACACACAATAGATGCAAGAGGTAAATTTGTTTTTCCAGGGTTGATTGATGCACATGCTCATATGTTTGCAGATGGAACTGAAATTGGTATATATCCAGATAGCACCTATCTTCCAACTGGTGTTACTAGTGCAATTGATTGTTCAGCAGGAGTAGCAAATTACCAACTATTTAAATCTTCAATTGTAGCTAAAAGTAAAGTAAATATAAAAAGTTTCTTGCAAGTTTGCTCAGCAGACTTGGTAACTACTAGTTACCATGAATGTATTGACCCAAAGTATTTTAATCATGAAAAAATAGAACGAATATACAATGAAAATAAAGATAATATATTAGGTCTAAAAATAAGATTAAGTGAAAATTTAGTAGAGGGTCTAGGGATAGAGCCATTAAAAGAAACTATTAAAATAGCTGAAAAAATAGGATGTCCTGTTGAAGTTCATTGTACAAATTTACCAGTTCCTACAGAAGAAGTATTAAACATATTAAGACCAGGAGATATATTTGAACATGTATATCAAGGTGTTCAAAATACTATCCTCGACTCAAATGGCAATTTATATGAATGTGTGAAGAAAGCAAGGGAAAGAGGAATCATATTTGATACAGGTGAAGGTAGAAAACATGGTGATTTTGAAGTTATGTTAAAAGCAAAAGAACAAGGATTTATAGCTGATATTTGTAGCACAGATTTGGTACTAGAAAGCATGTTTAGAAGACCTATATTCTCTCTACCAAATCTTATGTCAAGATACTTATGTATGGGAATAAGTCTATATGATGTTGTAAAAATGACAACACAAAATCCAGCTAAACTTATGAAAATTGAAAATCAGATAGGCTGTTTATCAGAAGGTGCAAATGCAGATGTAGCAATATTTGACATTATGGATGTCAAACAAATTTATACAGATTGGAAAGGTAGTAAATTCGAGGCAGATAAATTATTAAAAACAGAAATGACCATCAAAGATGGATTTATAGTATATTGTGCCCCAGATTACATATATGAAAATTAATTAGGAGGAAAAAAATGGGTTGGAAAATATTATTACCACAAGAAATAATGCAAGAAGGAAGAGATTACTTAGAAAGTAGAGGTCATGAACTAATAACTGGTTCAGGCATGGAAACTAAAGATATAATAAATGATATAAAAGGTATTGATGCAATTATAGTTAGGCTATCTAAAATAACGAGAGAGGTATTTGAAGCTGCTGATAACCTAAAAGTAATAGTACGTCATGGAGCAGGCTTTGATACTGTAGATTTGGAGGCAGCAAAAGAATTTGGTGTTCAAGTATTGTATTGTCCAGTAGCAAATAGTACTTCTGTTGCAGAGGTAACACTAATGTATATGTTATATTGCTCTAGAAATTATACAAAGGTAAGAAAAAGCTTTATAGATGACTATTACAAAGCTAAATTAAGAACTCCTAAATGTGAGCTTGATGGAAAAACTGTAGGAATTATTGGATGTGGAAACATAGGTTCAAGAGTTGCTAAGATGTGTATGGATGGATTTAATATGAAGGTAGTTGCATATGACCCATACAAATCATCTAAAGACTTCCCACAAGGTGTAGAAGTAACTAGAGATATAAACAAGATATATAAAGAAAGTGATTTTGTTTCTGTTCACTGTCCAACAACTTCTGTTACTAAAAATTTTATAGGAAAAGAACAATTTAGTATGATGAAAGAAACAGCATTTTTTATAAATGCAGCAAGAGGAAGTGTTGTAGATGAACAAGCTTTATATGAAGCATGTAGAGATAACATTATAGCAGGTGCTGGTTTAGATGTATTACAACAAGAGCCAGTAGATTCTAAAAACCCTATATTGTATTTAGATAATGTTGTGGTATCTCCTCATATAGGAGCAGCAACTAAAGAAGCCACTAATAGAGCCTCTTTACACTCTGCAATTGGAGTTAATGAAGTATTTGAAGGTAAAAATCCTACTTGGCCAGTAAAATCAATAGATTGGGATAATGCAACTATATATAATGATTAGTAAACACTTATTAGGAGGAATTTAAAATGACAATAGGAAATAGAGTATATTTAAAAAGAGATTTACCAGATAAAGAACTTGTAAAAAGATTTAGTGTATTACCAGCAGCAAATGTTGGAGATTGTATGTATAGGTCAAGTGCATTAAGTTCAGAAATAAAGTTAATGTCTTCACCAAAAAACAGAATGTGTGGAGTTGCATTAACAGTAAAATCAAGACCAGGAGATAATTTAATGCTTCATCAAGCTCTTAATATAGCTCAAGAAGGAGATGTAATAATACTATCTAATAATGGAGATAGAACACAGGCTATCATGGGAGAAATAATGTACAAATATCTTGCAGATTTCAAAAAAGTAGCTGGAATTGTAATAGATGGTCCAATAAGAGATATTGATGTTATATCAAAGTCTAATTGTCCAATATATGCTACGGGAACTACTCCAGGTGGTCCATATAAAGAAGGTCCTGGTGAAGTAAATGTGCCTATATCTATAGGTGGAATTGCTGTTAATCCAGGAGATATAATATTAGGAGACCAAGATGGTGTAATAGTAATTCCTAAAAATGATGCAGTAGACCTTATTGAGAAAGCAGAAGCAAATGCTCAGCAAGACCATGCTAAGGTTGTAAAGGCTTCTGAAGGAACTGCAAATAGAGACTGGGTAAAAGAAACTTTAGAAAAAAAAGGTGTAGAAATTATAGATGATGTTTACAGAGTTTAATAATAAATGACTCATATTCTATATGAGACTGTAAATCAATTTGTGCTTTTAAAGATA
>NZ_JAGWCX010000119.1:0-4724 GCF_020657775.1 Clostridioides sp. ZZV14-6345
TTAGAAGAATACACACTTTATTTTAAAGACCCCTTTTTTATTAAAAAATAGAATCAATTTAGCAATATAAGTATATTTTACATTACAATATTGTAGAAGCATACAAAAAAATAGAATAACATTATTGTATTGATATAAATAGTTGTAAATTACTTTATCTAACAGGTTTATATTCTATTTTAGACTCATCATCTGTTCTCTCAATTTTAAATATAACAGGACGAATACCATCATTACAACAGCATATAGCAACGCCTTCTTTATTTATCCAATCTCCATAGTAAAATAATTCACTACCATGAGATAGAGCAAATACATACTGATACATTGCCTTCCATGCTTCATCGCATAATTTTTCGGGTTTAGCAAAATCTCCAAAAAATACTTCTCCTACTTCATGCATAGGGCATTTTCCAAGACCTTCACATCCATATTCATCTGCTAAATCTTTATGGAATGTAGTTTTTATCACTTCTATCTTACATTTCTTCATAAAATTCATCTCCTTATAGATTTATTTATATAAGTATATGTTCTATTTCATGTTTGAACAAGTACTTACTTTCAAGTAAAGTACTAACTTTTAGGAGAGTACTTTTATTATAGCACTAGGACTAAATAGTAATGAAAGGCTATAACATATAAGGTTTAACAAATATAATTTCTATTATATTTAGATATGTTTTTTAGATTATTAATGGAAAACAGTTATAATTTTTTGAGTTAATAAGCTGACTATTTGTTTTCCAAAAGAGGATTATGTTAATATATGTATTTTTAATATGTGAAACTTATAAATAATATTAAAATAAGATACTTAATTAATGATATAAAATATGGAAAAATTTTTGAGCGTTTAATTTTTTTGCTAAATTAAAAATATTAAAGTTAATCTATAAGTATAGAATATATTCTAAGAGATATTTTTATAATTACTAAATAAAATAAATTAATCAATATAGTTCTTTAATATAAACAAAAAATAAAAAATATATATAAATAAAATGATTGTTTTTCTTGTATTATTTATATAAATATTGAAATTTGTCTAGTTATACGTTTTTGTTGACCAGTTATGCAGTTGATATTGAATATTCTAAATATTGATGTTATTTTATAGGTGGTTTAAACATACCAGGGGGATTTTATAGATGTGATTTGTGTGATTTATAGAGAATGTATAAAATAGTAAAAGTTTAGAGTCATATTTGATGAGATTTCAGAATATATGTATAGAATGATTCTTGTACATTAAGTTATATAAGGAATGTGTAATTTGTATTGGATGATTTATTTTTATGGTCTATGCTTTTAACTTCTCTAATGAAAAAGTAAAGATGTACTCCCAATACATCTTTACTTTAGCAGAAGTTATAGTTACTTATAAAGTACAAAAAAATTATATATTTATTAAGGTAGATAAATCTAAAAAGGTTTTTCTAGAAAACTTAATTTTAATTATATCTACTTACTAACAATAAAACTTGATGTAAGCAGGTTTCAACTACAGTTTCTCCATATTCTGATATAAAATCATCTAACTGTGTATCTAAAAAATTACAATAATCATATGAACTACTGATGTAAGCAGTTAGTATATGTGTACATTTGTCTATTTCTCCAATAAACATATTATCCATCCCCCTAAAAAATTTAGTAAAAATAAAAAAGTTTATTTTAGTAACCAATTAACATAACTTATAAAATTTTTTAGTACTAGTTCCTATAACTTAACTTTATAAAACTAAATATTCCTAGTTTTACCAATTTAGTTTTATTCTACAAATATATAATACTAGAAGATGCCTTATTATTCAACATGCTTGTTTGAGAATATAAAATATTCTAAAATTATACTTGTTTTTAAAAAGAAGATTCAAGGATAAATAAAGTTATATGCAACTATTTAATAACCTTTCCACAATAAGGACAGTAGGCGCCATTCTTCAAAAATTCCATCTTTAAATCTAAATAATGACTACAGTTTGGACAACATTGAACTACTCAATCTTAACTACCCTCGGTAATTCCTTTTAACTTATATTACAGGCTTACATCTCCACCCTACTTACGTTGAGGATGGAGTATTTCGCCTAGTTTTGATAAATAAAATAATTTAAGCTTTATTTAAGGTTAGAATTACATTTATATAAGATTTAAGTTTTAATATATATGTATAAATAAAATGATTTAGGAGGAGAAGTATGTTGGTAAATTGGGAAATAAAAAAATTGGTTAAATCGAAGAGTATGTATATATCTCTAGGGATACTAATGTTAATACTACTAATCAGTATATTTATTAGACCTGTTTTAGAAACAGAGAATTATTATATAGATAAAGAAAAAGGTCGTATAGAAGACACAAGGAGTAGTAGTAATATAGGAAATGATAAATTTCAAAGCAAGATTAATGTTTTAAAACAATTTTCAAATCGAACAGGTATAGATGAATTTTCTAAAAAAATTAAATCAATATCAAAGAACAAACTTGATAATATAAGTGTAAATGAATATAAAGATATTAATTTTTGGAAGGTATTTAATTATAGGGCTACAAATTCACTTATAAATGTAGGAATGTTAATCATTATATCTATAATGATATCAAATATTTATATAGACGAAGTAGTTTCCTCAGCAAGAGATATCATACTATCATCAAAAGAGAAGAAAAAAGCATTAAAATCTAAAATATTTGTTGCTTTATTAGTTCCATTAATAATTTATTTTTTTTATTTAATGGGAATATTCATTATAACTTTTATACAGCAAGGGATACCCATTAATGGAGATTTGGAATCTTTTAGAATAGTAGACAATATAGCTAGATTGAAAACTAATTCCAGTATAACAAATTATGCAATATCAAATATAGGTATAGAGCTTTTAATGTTTGAAGGATGGGCTATGATAGCCATATTAGGGTCATTTATAAGTAAATCTTCAATATCATCAATAAGTTTTTTTATATTTATCATAGCTATAAGTAAGGTAATGTCAGTAATTAATATATTACCTAAAAAAATACTTTCAGTTATTTCAACTGTAAATTATTATGATTTGATATTTGGTTTTAATAAAATAATAGGAAATTATCTAGGTGATATTATGATATTTAAAATGAATATAGATATTGTTAATCTATTGATAGGATTTTTGATAGCAATATTTATAGGTGTTATGTCATTATGTTTTTTAGTAATAAAGTCAGATTATATAAGTAGATAAAGGGAGAGCTAAAATGAATAAATTAGAAATAAAAAATATTTCAAAAATATATGGTAAAAAAGTAGCAAATGATAAGATTACAGTAACTCTGGGAAATGGAGTTTATGGTCTTTTAGGACCAAATGGAGCAGGAAAATCAACCCTAATGAAACAAATAACAACATTGATAAAACCTGATGAAGGTCAGATACTTTACAATGGGGAAGATGTATTTAAGATGGATGATAAGTATAGAAATATTTTAGGTTATTTACCACAAGAATTTGGAGTTTATAAAAATTTTACAGCAAAACAATTTTTACAGTATATTGGAGCTTTAAAAGGTTTAAAGGGAAAAGATTTAAGTAGTAAGATAGGAGAACTATTAGATTTAGTAGGACTTTATGATGTGAGAAATAAGTCTATAGGAAAGTTTTCTGGAGGGATGAAGAGGAGAGTTGGTATAGCACAAGTTTTATTAAACGATCCTAAGATAATAGTACTTGATGAACCAACAGCAGGTCTTGACCCACAAGAAAGAGCTAGATTTAGGAATTTAATAGCAAAAATATCTAGAGATAAGATAATAATACTTTCTACTCATATAATTTCCGATATAGAATCAGTTGCAAAAGAAACAATAATGATTAAAAATGGTAAACTTCTAATGAAAGGAACACACAAAGAAATATTAAGCCATATGGAAAACAAAGTATATAATATTCAAGTTAAAAATGAATATGAAGTTAATAATATACAATCTAAGTATAAGGTTATAAGTATTCAAAGTGATGTTGATTCAATAGTACTTAGAATTGTTGCAGATAATATTCCAACCGAAACTAATACACAACCAGTTCAATCAAAATTTGAAGATGTATATATGTTTTATTTTGACTTAGAAGATACAAAGGAGGTGTAGTAGAAATGATATATTTAGTTAAAGCTGAAATGATAAAAATATTAAAATCAAGAAGCATTTGGATAATTTGGGCGTTTTTACTATTTTTTGGATTTCTTCTGATTAAAAAGTTTGATGTTTTAGATACTTATGCAGATATATTTTACAAGATAGAAGGCTCCATACCTCTAATAGGTTTAATAATGTTTATAATAACTTCTGGAAGTTACACTAAAGAATATGATTCTAATATGACTGGTTTAATAAATACGACTAAAAATGGAAAGAAATCAGCAGTTTTATCAAAAATAATAGCTAATGGTTTAATTTTATCTATTATTAATATTTCTTTTATATTATTAGTAGGAATTAGAGGATTTAGTTTTTTTGGCTTTAAAAATTTAGATGAACCGATTAAGAATTTATGGTATTTTGGGAGTAGTAGCTTAAACCTCACAGTGATACAAATGTATCTAATTATTATAGGCACTGCTATTTTTGCTTCCTTTATATTTGCACAAATAGGCTTAACACTTTCATCTATATTTAAATCAGCTATAATTCCATTTATATTAGGCGGATTGATTAAAAAATAGCTATGCACACTTGTGACT
>NZ_JAGWCX010000120.1:0-4661 GCF_020657775.1 Clostridioides sp. ZZV14-6345
ACAGGAATGAAAATTTCATTCCTGTATAAAGTCCAACTTTTGGGTCTCAATACATATATAAAATTGATTTCTTATCTTTTTTAAATAAGATGCAGAAATTAAATTCTTAATATTTAATTTTTTAATAAAAACAATGTATTTTCTCTGACTTTGAAGAATCAAAATTTTAAAGTTTTATTAGAATATACAACTTTTTACTTTAAAATACATGAGCATTTCATCAGTGAAATAAACCATAATATATAGTAACTTGTTAGAAAAATAAAATAATTTCATATACAAATAATAAAAAATAGCCACTACAGTCTATAATTTGTAGTGGCTATTTTTTCATTGCCTCTTGTTACTCTTACATCATAATTTTCATAGTTAATACTATTATCAACCAACTCACTTATATTTTTAATTTCTTTTTCTCCTTGAATTGCATCATATATAGAAGAAGCGATTTTTTTAGTATTTCCAGTTAAACTTGAATATAAAATTAAACTTTTCATGATATATCCTCCTCTTTAGCTAAATACTCTGTTAAATACTTATCTAAATTATCTTAATATTAATAGATTTTAATTTATATAAAAATAATCTAATCTAATATACATCCAAACTGAGAGCGTGTTTGCAAAGCATCTACACATTTTTTGTTACAATAACAGCATTTCTTAATCTCATCTACTCTTCCATCTTTTATTTTCTGTAACCAATTACTATCTGCCAATAGTTGTCTTGACATAGAAACCATATCTACTCTATTGCTTGAGATAATACTTTCCATAAAATCTGGGCTAGATAATTTTCCAACTCCACATACTGGAAGATTTGTGTATTTCTTCACCTCATCAGCTAAATACAAAAAACAGCCCTCATCTTTAAAATAAGGATGATTATTCGTTGGTATAATATCTTCTAACTTTGAGTGATTTGCAAGTGTTACATGAAAACTATTTACACCTAATGATTCAAATTTTTTTACAAAATACTCAACTTCTGAAACTAGAACACCTGCATTGCCATAATGAGGATTTTCTTGTCTTATTGCAAGTTTATAATCTATTGGAATATCCTTAACTTCATTTCGAATACTGCTAATTATTTCACTTGCAAATCTGCTTCTATTCTCACAAGTTCCACCATATTCATCACTTCTATTATTAAATATGCTTGATGAAAAACTTCCTACAATCCTATCACCATGAATTTGAATCATATCAAACCCTGCTTTTTTTGCATTCAATGCTGCTACTTTAAATAAATCTATAATATTTTTAATTTCTTCTTTGGACATATTTGTTATGTAATCTTTTACTCCATCAGCCATGATTTTTTTTATCTCATCATGTGAAGTAATTCCCATTTTCATAGTATCTTTAATTAAATTAATATCATAATCTGAACAAAATATTTGTGCTGATACCTTTGCGCCAGAATTGTGTATCTCATCTACAATTTTCTTGCATTTTATAACTCCCTCTTCATTTGATAAACTCATAGCTATCTTATGAAAACTAGGTCTAACAGATACATCTCCTAAAGTAATCAGAGCTACTCCTGACTTTGCAATATCACAAAACTTTTTAATTTTTTCTTCCAATTTAAGACCCATGCTTGTAGGTGCAAATGATACTCTATTTTTTAATTCCAAACTTCCAATTTTAATTGGCTTTAACAAATTGCAATACATCCTATTCTTCCTCCACAGTTGTTTTCATATCCTTTACTACATGTAATTTCTTTACTAATTCTTTATACTCTTCATCCGAAAACTCTCTTTTTACACTGTTATCCCACTTTGAAAATATATTCTTTATATCTCCTAATACTTCCTCACCCTTGTCTGTTACTCTCAGCTGAAAAGCTCTACTATCATCAGGATTTTGGATTTTTTCTATATATCCACCTTTCTCTAACCTAGATATAGTTCTTGTCGTATAAGCTTTATCAACTTCAAATTCTGTCGAAACATCATTCAAGGAACAATTTCTATTTTTATTGATATAAATTAAATAGAAGTACAGACCATTTGTGAGTTTATATGGTTTTAAGCATTTTTCACAATAAAGTTTAAAATTTTTTTGTAAATTACAGATAATATATGATAAACTTTCATACTGTAAATTTTTAAAATCCATCTTAAATTTCCCCTCTATAATTTTAATATATTTGACTATATCAACTATATTATATTAAACAATTAATATAGTCAAGAATATTTTACTTTCTAAATATATATTTTATCAATTCTTTATAAAACATTATAGAAAATAATCATGATTAAGTCAGAAATTGGAATTTTTAATATGCACTATACATAAATATATTTTATATAAAAGTTTATATTTTCAAACAAATAAATTTACGAAAATTGTCTAAATTCAGTAAAAACATGATAATATATACATAAGCAATATAAATCTATAAAAGGGAGTGTTACATATGATATCTAATAAAATGCAAACTTTAGTTGCAAACAGTTCTGTTATAAGAGCTATGTTTGAAGAAGGAAAGAAACTTTCTGATATTTATGGAGAAGAAAATGTTTTTGATTTTAGTATAGGAAATCCAAGTGTTGAACCTCCAGAGACTATTAAAGCAGTTATAAATGATATTTTGAATGAAGAATCTCCAAATTTAGTTCATGGATATATGAATAACTCAGGATATTAAGATGTAAGAGATGCTATTGCTAATCATATCAATAAAAAAGAAGGATTAGACCTTACAAAAGAAAACTTTATTACTCCAAAAACAAGAGCTTTAATAATAAACACTCCAAATAATCCTACTGGTGTCATCTATTCTGAAGAATTATTAAAAAATCTTGGAAAATTATTGGATTCAAAACAAAAGGAATTTAATATAAACATATACTTAATTTCTGACGAACCATATAGAGAAATAATTTATGATGGTGCTAAAGTTCCTTGTGTACTAAAATACTATAGAAACTCATTTATAGGATACTCTTACAGTAAATCATTATCTCTACCTGGTGAACGTATAGGATATATTGTTGCTAATGGACAAATGGATGATTTTGATGATGTTATGTCTTCTCTAAATGTTGCAAATAGAGTACTTGGATTTGTAAATGCTCCTTCTCTTTTTCAAAGAGTTATTGCAAGAAGTTCAGATGCTGAAGTTGATGTAAACATTTATAAAAAGAATTTTGACCTTCTATATAATAGTTTAATCGATATGAGATATTCTTGTGTTAAACCTAGTGGTACATTCTATTTATTCCCAAAAGCTCCAATTGAAGATGATAAAAAATTCTGCAATGATGCAAAACAATTTAATCTATTATTAGTACCAGGTTCTTCTTTTGGTTGTCCAGGTCATTTTAGAGTATCATATTGTGTATCTTTGACAAAGTTAAAAGCTCTCTACCAGCATTTGAAAAATTAGCCAAACTGTATAATTTAAAATAATTAAATCAAGGTAATTTAAATAATAAACTACCTTAGTATAGAATACTCACATTCTATAATAAGGTAGTTTATTATTTTATGTACTATATTTCACATGCCATATTATTCCAATACACTTGAATATTGTAATCTATAGTACTAATATAAGTTACAAGGAGGTGTTTGACTTGAAAAAAGGTTATGTTTATATAATACTGACTACATTATTTTTTAGTTCAATGGAAATTAGTCTAAAAACTGTCACTAATGACTTTAATCCCTTACAAATAACTTTATCAAGATTTTTTGTTGGCGGTTTAGTCTTACTACCTTTTGCTATAAAAAGATTAAGATCTCTTAGTCTTTCTATTACAAAATCAGACTTAAAATACTTTGCATTTCTAGGTTTTATGTGTGTAGTAGTAAATATATCATTGTACCAACTGGCTGTTCTAAACACAAAAGCATCTGTAGTTGCTGTTTTGTTTAGTTGTAATCCAGTCTTTGTAATGCTTCTAGCTTACTTAATTTTGAAGGAAAAAATATATAGGCACAATGTAATTTCACTTATATTAGAAGTACTTGGAATTATAGTTATAATAAATCCATTGCATACAAAATTAACTTTTAGTGGAATATTCTTAACATTATCTTCTGCCATTATTTTTTCAATGTATACTGTATTTGGTAAAAGAAAAACTTTAAAATTTGGCGGAATAGTTGTAACTTGCTTTAGTTTTATATTTGGTAGTTTAGAAATGTTGATATTGGTTTTGCTTACTAAAATTAATTTTATCGCAGATATATTAAATAAAAATAAACTTCATGTATTTGCAAATATCCCTATTTTTAGTGGCTATACCTTACACAATATGCCCATTATGATTTATGTATTCGTATTTGTTACAGGTGCTGGTTATGCACTTTACTTCATGGCAATGGAAGCTACATCTACTAGTCTTACATCTTTAGTATTCTTCTTTAAACCAGTAATATCTCCAATACTAGCATTATTAATACTTAAAGAAATTATTCCTATTAATATGGTTATAGGAATTTTATTGATAGTAGTTGGCTCAATAATTTCTATTATACCTACAATAATTACTCAAGCGCATAATAGGCACATTGAATCCTTATATAAGGAATCATAATTGATACACTACCTTGGTTATACGTAAGATTAAATTTATTAGTTTTACATGCAATATAAAAAAAGGTTGTCTCAAAATGAACTTTTTAGTTCATGAAGCA
>NZ_JAGWCX010000121.1:0-4659 GCF_020657775.1 Clostridioides sp. ZZV14-6345
ACTTAAAAAATAAATTTTTATTTAAAGAATACAAATAAATCTTTCCAGACTCGAAAAATCCAGCACTTATGGCTTTTTTGTTTTGTAATAATTAATAAAATATATATTTTTTATTAATTGTCTATTTCAAACTCTAATATTTCACCAGTAATTGCATTGATTGTTATCTCATACTCAGTATTTCCTTTTATCATTTCACCTTCATATTCCTTGTCATCTTTATCATACTTGAGTTTTACTATTTTTCCACCAGGTACTTTGTTTAGCATTATTGATTTAGCTTTTTCAGCACTAATAATAGAATTGTTGTTATTAGTATTAGAGTTATTATTGTCGTTATCATCAAAGTCATCATCAGAATCATTGTCTATATCAATATCTATAATTCTTCCATCAAATGCATTTATCTCTAATTCGTATGTTTTCTTATTTTTTGCTACTTTAGCCTCATATTCATTATCTTCAGCATCATATTTACAATAGATTAAATTACCATTAGGAACAGCATCTAGTGCTATAGACTTAGCTTTATCTAATGATATATTTTGTGTGCCTAAATTATTATCATTTAAATCATCATCTTTTTCAATTTCTATTATTTTACCAGAGTAGGCATCAATTTCTATCTCGTATACGACATTATCTTTTATAACTTTGCAGTCGTATTTATTATCATCTTCATCATAGTAACAAACTAGAATATTACTTTCTGGAAGAGCTTGCTTTAATATTTTTTTAGCCTCTATTAAGGATATTTTTTTAGCTTTATTTCTTATGTTGACATTTTTTAGTTTTAAAATATCTTCAAATGCTTTTTGGTTATATCCTCCTCCTACTTGTGTTATTTCATCTATATCTTTATTTTTAATGAGTTCTTTTTGACTATTTACAAGGCTACCATTAGATATCATTATAGGAGAATTTTCTTTAGCAGCGAGTACTCCTATTGATAATGAATCTACCAGTGCATTTTCTTGGTTAATACCATCTTTGGCTACAAATACATTATTTATTTTTTTGTCCTTATAGAATTTCTCAATAATTTTTGCATTAGTATTGTTTCTATCTGAACCACTAATTCTTTCTCTATTTGGATATTTCTTTACTGCATTGTCTGATAAAATCTTATCTCCTCCAACTATGTAAGATTTTTTTATGGACCTATTGTTTAAGAAGTTCATACTGCTATCATTACTGTTTTCATCTGATACTAGTATTATAGGCATATTATGTATTGCTGCTGGAGAAGCTATGCTAACTGCATCAGATAACCCCTTTAATCCATTTACAACTGCAACATTTTCCACATTTTTTATTTTATCTATTTCTTTAAGTACATTTGTAGACATTTCATATATATTATTTCCTACTATTTTATTTATTTTTATGTTAAGTGACTTTATTTCATTTTCTACTTTAGAAGAAATACTATTTCCACTATCTACAATGTACACATTGTTTACACCGAGTCTTTTAAGTTCAGCCTTAGTCGAATTTTCGATACTATTATTGTTTACTAAAAGTATAGGTGCATTTTTTAGCTTAGCAAATGGATTTGCACAAAGAGCACTTTGAATAGAGTTACCATTGACTATAATGGCTGTTTTTGATTGAACCCATCCCAATTTACTTACTTCTACAGCTGTTTCATATCTTGTTTTACCTATTAATCTTTCTTGTTTTGTAGCACTGTCTGCAAAAATTGCTGAAGAGCTAGAAAAAAACATAATACCTGATACTAGTATAGCTAAATTTTTCTTATTCATATTTTTACCTCACAATCTTTAAAATTTTATTATTTAGCATCACTTATTAAAATATAATCTTAAAATCAAGTTGATATTGAGTTTGAGACTATAAAATCAACAGATAAGAATATTTTAATATAAAATAATATAAAATTTCCATTTTTATACTTAATATTGTATCATAAATGTAAAAAGGAAAATACTTTTTAAAAAGGGTATACATTATTCATTTTTATATTTTCATAAATAAATCTTTTAACATTGTTTCATATGTTCTAAAACAGGTACAAAACTTATTCCTAAATTTGTTAGAGAATATTCTACTTTAGATGATTTCCTTATAAATATGTCTAGAAAGTATTTATAGCAATACTTATGAATTTGATTTTATGAAGTACTTTTTCTTGTGGAGCTTGAGAAGTAGAAAGTAGAGATAACATCCAGTAGCTTAACATTAAAAACTATATTTTTATAATATTTACTTTAAAATAAAAAAACCTATTGACTTGAAGTTAACTCTAAGTAGTAAAGTATAACTATGCAAGATTTATAGATATTTTTAAGAACAGTTAATGCAGAAAAATAAAAAATAAGTTTCAAAGGGGGAAGTAAAACAATGGAGTCAAAAAAATTAGGATTTGGATTAATGCGTTTACCAATAAAAGATGAAAATGATGTTACAACTATTGATATGGAATATTTAAATAAAATGGTTGATATTTTTTTAGAGAGAGGATTTACATATTTTGATACAGCTTATGTATATCATATGGGAAAAAGTGAGATAGCACTTAGAGAATCTCTAGTAAAAAGACACAAAAGAGATAGTTTTACTGTAGCCACAAAACTACCATTGATGGCTTTAAAGAAAAAAGAAGAACAAGAGACTATTTTTAATGAGCAATTAGAAAAATGTGGTATAGATTATTTTGATTATTATCTTTTACACAATATAGGGGTATCAAACTATGAAATAGCCAAAAAATTTGATAGCTTTAAATTTATTGAAGAAAAGAAAAAAGAGGGGAAAATAAAGAATATTGGTTTTTCTTTTCATGATAGTGCAGAATTATTGGATAAAGTCTTGAGTGAACATCCAGAAGTAGACTTTGTACAATTACAGATTAATTATCTAGATTGGGACAATGAAAGTATACAATCTAGAAAATGCTATGAAGTAGCAGAAAAGCATAATAAACCTGTAATTGTTATGGAACCAGTAAAAGGAGGTACACTTGCAAAGATACCAGAAAGAGCCGAAAAATTATTTAATGACTACAATCCAGATATGTCAATACCATCTTGGGCAATACGTTTTGCAGCAAGTAAAGATAATGTTATGATGGTCTTAAGTGGGATGTCAAATATGGAACAATTATTAGACAATACAGGATATATGCAAAACTTTAAGCCATTTGTACAAGAGGAATATAATATTATAGATGAAGCAGTAGAAATTATCAATGAATCAATTGCAGTTCCTTGTACTGCCTGTCAGTACTGTGTAGAAGGATGTCCAAAAAATATCGCTATTCCAAACTATTTTGCATTGTACAATGCAGAAAAACAAGCTCTTAATACTGGATTTTCAACACAGATGGTTTACTATAATAACTATACTAAAACTTATGGTAAAGCTTCAGATTGTATTGGATGTAAACAATGTGAAGAAAGTTGTCCACAACACATCAAAATTATAGATGCTTTGAAGAATGTAGCAGAAATTTTTGAAAAATAATTGTTACCATAAAATAATTAATGTTATACATAAAAATTGAAGTTAATGAAATATAAGTAAAATAATTAATGATATATAGAAAAGTTGAAATTGATGAAATGTCCGTCAAACTGTTTAATTGAATTTTAAATTATACACTATCAAGAAAGGAGGAGGATTTGTGTGACAATTTCAGAAGTGAGTAAAAAATACGAACTTTCAGCAGATACTTTACGATATTATGAACGAATTGGTTTAATACCACCTGTAAATAGAAATAAAAGTGGAATTAGGTCTTTTACAGAAAAAGATTGCGAGTGGGTTAATTTCATAAAATGTATGAGAAGTGCAGGTCTTTCTATTGAGACATTGATTGAGTATGTAGCTATGTTTCAACAAGGCGACAGCACTATTCAAGCTAGAAAAGAACTTTTAATAGAGCAGAGAAACCAACTAGCAAAAAGAATGGAAGAAATGCAAAAAACTTTAGAACGATTAAATTTTAAGATTGATAGATATGAAGAAAGTATTATTGAGAAAGTATTATTGAGAAAGAAAAAGCATTAAAGAACAACGAAAATAAAAAAATGGAGGAAGTATCTTATGAGTAAAAATGTATTGATAGTATCAGCTAGCCCTAGAAAAGGTGGGAATTCTGATTTATTGTGTGACCAATTTATGCAAGGAGCGTTAGAATCCAAAAATCAAGTAGAGAAGATATTTTTAAAAGATAAAGATGTTAACTATTGTACTGGATGTGGTGCTTGTTATGAAAAAGGAGCAAGTTGCCCACAGAAAGATGATATGGGAGAAATTCTTGAAAAAATGATTAAGGCAGATGTTATTGTTTTAGCTACTCCAGTCTATTTTTATACTATGAATGCACAAATGAAAACTATGATTGATAGAACTTGTTCAAGATATACTGAAATTTGTGATAAAGATTTCTATTTTATTGTTGCAGCAGCAGATGAAAATGTGGCTGATATGGAAAGAACATTAGAAGGATTTAGAGGATTTACATCATGTCTAAATGGTGCTAAGGAAAAAGGTATAGTTTATGGTGTAGGGGCTTGGCATGTAGGTGATATTAAGGGAAGTGAGGCAATGAAACAGGCATATGAAATGGGTAGACTAGCATAGTATGTTTGTATATAGGATAAAGGGAGTGTCTCAAAATGAACTTTTTAGTTC
>NZ_JAGWCX010000122.1:0-4281 GCF_020657775.1 Clostridioides sp. ZZV14-6345
AGAATACACACTTTATTTTAAAGACCCAAAAATTCAGTTTATCTATAACCTAATATTTAATTCCATAAGCGATTAGTCTTTATGACTGACCGCTTTTTTGTTCATGAATTGATAGTATCTGTAATGTTAATGCATATAAATTGTAATCTTTATAGTTTATATATTAAAATTTTTCACATAAAAAATACACATCTATAAACTATAAATGTGTATTCTCTACTATTTTCAATAATAAGATGTACTTTTTTACTAATCTTCAGTTCTCTGTAACTATTCCAAAATAAAATTCATATAAATTAGTTCTACTGTACGATTGAAACTTTAATAATGTCTCCATTTTTTCTCTCCAAGTGAACTACTTCTCCAGTTAAATCATAATCAAATGCTTTTACTAATATTTCAGTCACCTTTTTACCATCAACTACATCATCTTTTCCATTAAATAAGTCCAAAGCATTATTCTCAATCATTCTCTTTGCAAAGTTTACAGGTAACTTTATATGTATTTTATCACCTGTATGTGATAAGACTCTTATTCTTAAAAACTTTTCTAAATTGTTTCTCGGTGTTTGTTTTGATGCCATGCTATTAAATCACTCTCCTTTATTTTTTATTTAATAATAAATTTTATTCTTAAAAATATCTTTATATGTATTTATTATGAAAGTAACACTATTATTTTCTAATTTTGGTTTACACCTATTCTTCTTTAATATATTTATTTGATGAATATCTATAATTTATAATAATTGTATATTTTGAGATTTTACTTTACAATTATTATATCTAAATTTAACAAAATATCTTATTAGAATATTTTAATTAAATCAAAATTTGTTTATTATATATCAAAAATAAATTAGTATATTTATTTTTGATATGTCAGGAGGATATATTTATGAATGAAATAATCAATAACATTTTAAACACTTGCAAACAGTATACATATATTTTGCCACATAAATTGTTAAAACCATATATAGCACACTATACAATATCCATTCCAGATACAAGTATTAAAGAAAATCTTACATTAATACCTGATGCTAGTGGATGTATGATATTTAAATTTGATAAAAAAGGTATGGAGAGTGAATTCTGGGGAGCTACAACAAAAACTACTATTGTAAAAAATGATATAGAAAATGTACTTTTTAGAGTATTTGTTGAGTTTCGTCCAGGTGGTGTATATTATTTGACAGGTCTTTCTCAAAGAGAATCTACAGATTTGAAAATTACACTTGAAGATTTTAATAGGTTATTTAACTTAGAAATTAATTCCATTTTTGAAAGAACAGGTACTATAAAGGAATTAGTAGAACAATTAGATATGTTATTTTTATCATACTTATTGAAATCAAATATAGTAGATATGACTATACCAATTCTTGAAAATGCCAGAAAACAGAACTCTATTATGTCTGTCAAAAACATTTCCCAAATCAGTTGTTATAGTGAACGGCATTTAAACAGGATTTTTAATAATTCTCTTGGCATGAGTGTTAAATCCTATCTTAGATTACTTCGTATAAATATTGTGCTACAAGAAGTACAAAATAATAAAACACCATTTGCAACTTTAGCACAAGATATTGGTTATTATGACCAATCCCATTTTATAAATGATTTTAAATCTATCTGTGGTGTTAATCCAACAACCTATATAAAAAACTTGTCCGATTTTTACAATGAAAAGTATAAATTTTGATATACAATCATATAAAGTTTATATTTAAGGAGTGACTTAGAATGATAGAATCAAGATGTGGAATTTTATGTTATGAATGTGAGTACAAGGAAAAGGTCAATTGTATAGGATGTACATGTATTGAGAAACCTTTTTGGGGTGAAGAATGTCCTATAAAATCCTGTTGTGAAGATAAAAATCTTACACATTGTGGTCTATGTGATACATTTCCATGTGAAATGCTTAATCAATTTGCATATGACAAAGAACAAGGTGATGATGGAAAAAGAATTGCTCAGTGCAAAAAATGGGCTGTTGTAGCCTTATAATATAATTATTATAAAGTAAGTTTTTTAAACTGTTGTAGAGTAATCTGCAACAGTTTTTATAATTAAATTTAAAGGTTATTTAATTAATTTAATAGAATAGTAATCTATTGATTCGGTCTGATTACTAAAATTAGAAGTATAAAACCTTAATATCTGTCTACTTAAAATACATGTTACAAAATGGAATTAAAATAGACTTAAATTTTGTTTTATGTTAAAATCTTTACAGTAATAAACAATTTTATTTTAAGGAGATAATTTTATGAATAATTACTTAAAATTTGCTACATATCAACTTATAGGCTTTACATCTTCTATACCTAGACTCATTAAAATTAAAAAGAATCCTGATAAATTTAGCTTAAAAGAAAAATTTGAATTTATGCAAAAACAAGCTAGAAAATCTTTAGATATAGTAAATATAGAACTTAATATAATTGGTAATGAGACACTACCAAAAGAACCACTTCTATTTGTTGTAAATCATTCTAGTATGCTTGATAGCTTCATATTAACAGCAAGTGTAGAAAGACCAATTGGATGTGTAATTGCAGATGAACCAGTTTGGAGAAATATACCTATATTTAAAGAATGGGCAAAATTACTAAGATGTGTATATGTAAACAGAAAAAACAATCGAGAAGGTATAAAAAGTATCGCTGAAGCCTCTCAAAATATACTTACAGGTCAAAGTATGGCAGTATTTCCAGAAGGAGATTTAACATGGATTAAAGAACCAAATTCACTGGTTTCAGAGTTTAGAAGTGGAGCTTTAAAAATAGCATATAAAGCAAAATGTCCTATTGTTCCACTAGTAATAAAAAATTCAAAAGATACTTATGAAGGATACCAACCTATTGGTAAAATTAATTCTGTTCCTGTTGAAGTCGAATTTTTAGAACCAATTTATGACCATATTGAAAATCCTAGACTAAAGTCTTCTGTACTAGGTGAAAATATAAAAAATAAGATGATAAAGACAATAGAAAGTTTTAGAAAATCAGATAAAACATTTAAAGAATTTTAATATTAAAATTTATTGACTAAAAAAAATTTTAATGTTAAAATTCTTTTTAAGAGGTGATTAAAGTGGCAAAAAATACAAAGCAAACAACGGTTCATATTGATGAAACGCTACTTAAAGAAGTTAAGAGAATAGGAATTAATGAAAATAAAAGTATATCCCAGATAATAAACGAATCAATAATAGATTATGTATTAGTATACAGAGAAAACGAAGATAAAGAAAAAAATGAACATGATAAGAATCTAAATGAAACAATAAATGCATTTAAAAAAGAAGAAGAAAAAAGAATTCAAGCAAAAAGTGCTGCTAGAGCTATAGCAGAAGCAAAAAAACGAGTTCTTTACTAAGAAAAACAAAAATCGGTACAAATTAAGCACCGATTTTTTTATATTAAAAAAATTACATATGAAGAAGTTTTGAAAGAATTATAAAAGATGCAAATTCCAGTTTGTACTACATAGAAAAATGTGAATGTTTAGAGGTGAAATTATTATATGAAAAGTTATATCGCATTATTAAGAGGTATCAATATAAGTGGTAAGAACAAGATAATTATGTCTGAATTAAAAGCAAGCTTTGTAGAACTTGGTTATTCAGAAGTTTCTACATACCTTAATAGTGGTAATGTTGTCTTTTTAAGTGATGTAGATGACAGCAAGGTTATCTCAAATACAATAAGATTAATGATAAAAAAACAGTTTGAATTGGAAATACCAGTTTTTATTATTTTACAAGAGGAGTTAAAAGATATACTAAATAATGCTCCTAATTGGTGGGGAGATAACAACAAAGAAATATATGATAATCTTATTTTTATGTTTCCTGACTTATCTTATAACGAGTTTTATGATGAGGTTGGAAATCCTAAAGAAGAGTATGAAAAAGTATATCATTATAAAAATGCTATCTTTTGGTCTTTTAGTCGTAAAGATTATAAAAAGACAAATTGGTGGTCAAAGACTGCCAGTTCAAATGTAAGTGATAAGATTACAATTCGTACAGCAAATACGGTAAGAAAAATAGTTGGAATGCGATAAAAGATAACAAACAGCCGATAAACCTCAAAAAATAGGTATATATCGGCTGTTCGGAAACTTATAAGAATATAATCAAAAGTTATGATGTTTTTATTGATAAAATAAGTTTAAAAATGAGTCCAGAAATATTTATATGATTCTGGAAATACTTATATTTATTCTTTAAATTGAGTCTGGAAATATTTATGTGTATTCTTTAAA
>NZ_JAGWCX010000123.1:0-4145 GCF_020657775.1 Clostridioides sp. ZZV14-6345
AAAGACAATAGAATCTGCGAACCTTTCTATTTTAACATAATCTTATTTATTAAAAAGACAATAGAATCTGCGAACCTTTCTATTTTTCAAGGTTTTCAAGTAGTAAAAAATGTCGAAAAATTTTTTTATATTAATAATATCTTTACAAATTCATAACCAAATAGTTGAAAATACTACATCACACCAAAAAGACAATGAAATCTGCGAACCTTTTTTTATATTAGTAATTTCAATACTTTTACTGGAAAGACAATAGAATCTGCGAACCTTTCTTGTGTGGACTTTTATTTATATTTTATGTAATATATGCTTATATTTTATTATGTATGTAAAATAAAACATGAAAGGAGGTAAAAAATGACTAATAAACTATTATTTGAAGATTTAAAACCAAATGCTAGAATATCCAAATCAAAAATAAAAAAAGTAATATCTATTTTTAAAAATAAAATAGATATGGTTAAAATAAATGATGGATATTATGAACTTGAAAAAGAAAATGGTATATTGAAAAATGATTCCATACAAATTATATCTGCTACTAAATCTTTAATAAAACAATACTTACTATATCATTTTTTGCCTTATAATAAATGTTTTGTTAGAAAACATGTAAGTTATAAAGATATAGCTATGTTATGTGGAATATCAGTTCCAACAGCTAGAAGAAATCAAAATTTACTTTCTATTTTAGGACTATCATACTTTACGCCTTCTTCTAATGGTTATGGAAAATTTGATATAGTAATATGTGATGAATATAAAAATCATTTTAAAAAGAAAAATGGCGGTGGTGGGTATATAACATTAACTACTGATGATCTAGCTAATTTTTTGGATATAAACTGTATTAATGAATTAAAAGTTGAATTAAAAAAATTGTTATGGATTGATGCAGCTAAAAAAAGTAAAGGTAAAAAAATTGTGTTTAATAAAGAAAATTTAGTAAATATTTTACCTGAGTATATAAAAAAATCAAGCAAGTTAATTAATAATATTATATATAGTAAAAATTCTAGATTTAAACCTTTAGGAAATCGATTAGATATCACTAGTTATAAATCCAAATCTGAATTTAATAAAAATTTCAGAGATTCAATACAAAAAAGAATATTAAATTTATTTAATAATGGAAACTTCTCATTTAGTTCTAATTACTCTGATACATTATTAAGATATAAGTTTAAAAAACCTTCATTAGAAACAAATATAAAACTTGAATCTGAGAAAATTCTTATTGTAAACGAATTAGTTGATCTTTCTATAGAATTTGGATTTAAAAAAGTCTTACTTGCTTTAAATTACATGTTTAATAACACTTATTATGAAGATGACATAAATATTAATAATATACATAATCCTGGTGGATTTGTAAGGTCTTTTATAACAAAATCAATTTTGAATATTGGTAGTTTATACTAAAATAAAATATGTTAATTAGGGGTAATAAAATTCTATTACGCTTAATTTACTATGCAAAAAAAGATACATTTAATTAGATAAATTCATTATCTAATTAAATGTATCTTTTTTTTTACATATCTTATCCACATTTTATTATAAAAAAAAGTTTTTTATTAATAGTTTAATATTTTTTTTTAACAATAGCAAAAAATATTATTAACATAATTATAATTTTTTTATTAATGAATTTATGTATACATTGATAATACTATAATACATGTATATTACGTTTTTGCTAATTAATGTTTTAATTAAATGTCTTAACTAAATGTTTTAATAAAGCTTTTTAATATAGATTACTATAATTCTTTCTAATATAAATATAAAGTCTACTTTTTATATGTTAATGATGCTAAAATATATATAAATTACTAATACGTTACAACTGTAAAATATATTGGATATTACAAAAGTATTATTTTTATAATATCTTATTAAAATATAGGTATATACTAACTTTATAATAATATAGGGGGAAACATTCATTGGATAGAAAAGAATTTGATAAATTAACAATTGATGAACAAATAAATTACTTCAATCAAAAAATGTCTTTAGGATTATCTAAAGCAGAGGTATGTAGAAATTTAAGTTTACCATCATCAACTTGGCGAGATCGTATAAAAAAAGCTGGATATGAATTAGATCAAGTAAATAAATGTTACAATAAAATTAATTCTAGCAACAAAGAAAATTCTTCTTACTATAGTAATACTTCAGTAATACCACATGATTCTATAAGTATTAATCCTAGTGAATCTATCAGTCCGATATATGAAATAAAAAAATTAGAAAAAGATCTAAGAGAACTTATTGAAAATAAAGAAGATATTTTTAAAGCCATTGAATTTTTTAAGAAAGCTGAAGAAGAGAAAAATGTAGTAGATATTATACAATTTAAAATTGATGTTGAAAAATTAACTGGTGACATATCAGTTAAATCTTTTAAAATATACTCAGATGTATTTGAAAAATTTTTAGAATTCACTGAAAATCATAAAAGTTTTAAAAAACAAGATATACTTGCTCAATTCATCTTAGATGGAATACAAAGATACAGCAGGTAAAGTTTTTATTGACTTAATTATTCTAATTTTGTAGTATTAAATTAAACACATCCTGAGAGGGGGTTATTTAATCTATGAGACAAACTATGATACAAAAGATACCAAAGGCAGAGCTAAAGATAATGAGATTTATTTGGGAAAAAAATAGTGAAGTAACTTCTAAAGAAGTTATTAAAGCTATGGAAAACGAATATGGTTGGAAACAGACAACTACACTAACGCTTCTATCCAGGCTTGTTAAAAAAGAATTTTTATTAGCTGAAAAAATTGATAGATACACACATTATAAAATTATAGTTGAAAATAGAGAATACTTAAATTTTGAAACTAAAAATTTTATGAGTGATATGCATAATGGATCACTAGAAAGCTTATTAATTTCACTATATGAAGATAATATTTTAGAAGAAGAAAAATTTGAAATTCTTATAGAAATAGCAAATGATCTAGATAAATAAATGTACATTTTATCTGAAAGTCTATTAAAAATAACAGTTATAAGTAATTCAAGTATTTGTATATTGATAATTTTAAAAAATTGAATTTATCGCAAGACTAAAGATGTAAACTTTATCGAAATATTTATTTAGGAGTTTTTCCTATTTTATTTTGATAAAATAAAAACATCTAATACATATTTGTAAAATATGTTGAAATAGAATAATAATATTTTTAGGGGGACATTATGTTAAAGAAATTTAAAAAAACACTAGCAGTAATTTGTTGCTCAATGCTTGTATTTACAAATACAGCTTTCGCAGACACAGAAACACAAGGAGGTGAAAATACATATGAAAATAAAATAATCAATTTCGAAATAGATGCATACAAATATACATATAAAGATGCTCCAAAAGACATAAAAGACAATTATGATAAGAAATGTAAAGCATTAAATATAACACCTAATCCTGATGCAGAAATTCTTGTTCCAATGAATTCAGATTTACTTAAATCAGATGATTATAACATTGGAGTTTATTCACATTTTAATGGTGCTTATGATGCTGAGAAAGCAACAATTAAAATCACAGGAGATAGTAATTACACTATAAGTACAAGAATTCTTGTTGGATATGGACATACAACAAGTGGTAATAATGTACATTGTGTTCAACTTATGTTATGTGCTGTTAAATATATAGTACAAATAGATTCAGTATTTGGTGATGATACATATAATGCAGTAAAAAAATTTCAAAGAGCATATGCATTAACTTCTGATGGAATTGTTGGGTATAATACATATGATAGATTGGCAAATCTTTTACACATGTAATTTTATAATTTATATTTAAAGATAAAGCCAAATGTGTTTTAAAGGATTTAAAGCCACTCCTATGAGTGGCTTTTTTTAATTGTATAAATACTCCATATTTTAGATGTGAATGATGTAAAGTGTATTTAAATAGATAATCATAGCACTTATATTAAACATATAATCCACTAAAATCATTATTATCTATTTTTGTAGAATTTTGATTATTTTTTGATTCATCATAATCATCCCAGTTATAAGGATCTGACTGATTATTGTTTTGATTATAGCCATTACTTTGATTATAAGGGTTATTATTATTTTGATTATAACCATTGCTTTGATTGTGAGGATTA
>NZ_JAGWCX010000124.1:0-4000 GCF_020657775.1 Clostridioides sp. ZZV14-6345
TATTGTTTTGATTATAGCCATTATCTTGATTATAAGTATTATTATTATTTTGATTATAGCCATTACTTTGATTATCTTTAGATATTTTCACTCTATTTAAATCATGATTTCTATACTTACTCACTAAAATATTAATTTCTTTATTTAAAGGATTTTGAGTTAAAGTACCAGATATAGTTATTTCATTTCCTTTATGTGCTGTATCAGCCATATAGACAGCTAATTTTCCATGAGCTCTTATTGGAAAGAAGTATCTTTCCCTTTCTCCTTTAGAATTTATTGAGTTTACAGCAATAGTGTTAAAATATGATATCGAACCAGATTCATAGTTTCTAAAAGTTCCATCCTTTACTAAATTCCCTTGTATATTAACATTATTAATCATATTGAAATCTCCTTTTTATATATAATTTAATTTTTTAACATATTTTAAATTCAAATTGTGTATTAATATTGTTTTTATAAAATTCATTTATTATTTCTCTCTTTATGTAATTTGTCTCTTTCTCAAAATCGTTTAAATAGTCTATAGCTTCTTCATTTTCTTTTTTATTTCTACCTATTGCTACAATTAGTTTTATTAAATTTTCGTCTAACTCTTCCATAAATGCTGAATGATTAATTATATTAGATATGTACACTAGATTTGGATTAGATTTGTTTTTTAAATTATTAAATATATTCATTCTTATTTGACCAAGTAAAATATTATTTCCTTTATTTTCTACATCATTTTTATTCAATCTACTTATTTTTATTAGTGTCATTTCAACTAAAATAGATACTTGAGAAGTCCTTCTCAATTTACTTTCTGTATCTTGTAAAATATCTATTATTTCAAATATATTTTCAAAATCTATTTGTTTTGCGAAATTCTGTACTTTATTTATATAATTTTCATTCATTGCAATTATATTTGTATCCGCACCACATTTAACAAGCATTATATTTCTAAAAGTAATCATTAAATCATTAAGAAAGATTTCTATACTTTTACCAGATTTAATTATCTTGTAAAATTCCTCTACTGCCTCATCACTTTTTTTATCTATTAATTTATTTGTTATTTTAAGACAAATTTCATTTGATGCTACACCTAGTAATTCAACTATTTCTTCATACGATTCTTTATTTGAGCTGATTACTTTTTCTAGCAAACTTACTGCATCTCTTAATGCTCCATCTGCTAGTTTAGCTATCAACATTAAGCTTTTTTCTTCTAAGTTACCTTTTTCTAATAAATTAATATGTTTTAATCTAGTTAATATATCTTCTATAGCTATTCTTCTAAAATCAAACAATTGACATCTTGATCTAATCGTTGCTGGCAATTGATTAGCATCTGTTGTTGCTAATATAAAAACTACATATGATGGTGGTTCTTCTAAAGTTTTAAGAAAAGCATCAGCTGCCTGTGCAGACAATCTATGTGCTTCATCTATTATATAAACCTTATACTTTAAGTTAGATGGAGCATATCTAATGCTATCTATTATTTCTCTAATATTGTCTATCCCATTGTTAGAAGCCGCATCTAATTCATATATATCAATTGATGTATTATTTTCTATTGCTTTACAATTTTCGCATTGTAGACATGGTTCTCCATTCACAGGATTAAGACAGTTAATTGCTTTAGCTAATATTCTTGCACTTGTAGTTTTGCCACTTCCCTTAGGTCCTTTAAAAATATAGCTATTTGTTATATTTCTATTTTTTACTTGATTTAAAAGAATAGAAGGTATATGACCTTGCCCAGTTACTTCTTTAAATAATTTTGGTCTATATTTGTTTGCTAATAATGACATTTTATTTTTTCCCCCTTAATATTATTTTTACTATTGATTTCTCAAGGTTTATTTTCTCTTTATTTAAATCATTTTCTAATAGCTCATTAACAGTAAATTCTAAATCTAGATTACTTCTTTCAGTTTTATCTTGTAGGATTTTGAATCTAAATTCATGTATATAGTTTGCTTTACCTTTTACTGTTTTCTCTCTCTCATATAATATATTTCTCACATTTTCAGGTATATTTTGTATTTGTCTCATTAAGTTAAAATGATTTAATAATGTCAAGTTAATGCCTATTATATTTGATGTTTTTGAAATTGTTGTATATATCTCTATTGCTTTAGTTATATTGCTATTTTCAATAGCATCAATTAAATCAAAAGTATTTTTGTTAAATGACTCAGATAGATACTCTTTATAATTTTTAAAGCTATTATCTAGTGAACTAATCTTTTTTATATCATTTAAAACTACATCCATATTATCTGCATTACCAAATATATTAGGATTTAAATTTAAGTTATGATATGACAATAGTTTTTTAACCTCTGACATATCTACTGTTAAATATTTTTTTACTTCGATTTTAGAATCTTGAAAAATTTTTATTATCTCCTTATTTCCTTTATCAAAAATGTCCTTTGTATAATAAATAGATAAAATTATACAAGTATTTGAGATAGAAATAGCTTTAGTAAGCTCCTTCAAATCTTTATTAGAATATTTGTCTATGTCAATTATCAATACTCTAAAGGAATCCATAATTGGCACTATTTTAGTCATAGATATCAAATCTTTAATATCTATCTTGCTTGTAATTTTTTCAATATTAAAATCTTTAAAGCTTAAGTATTTTTCGAGTGCGTCAATTTCTTTTTTTACACTATAATAATTATTTGTAATTAATAATTTACTTTTCATTAATTTTCTCCTCTCTTTTATATTGCTAATAAGTACAGCTTATTTTTTTATATCAATTAATGATAGATTTATTTTTAGTTTTATATAATATGGTTCTTTTTTGAATTTTTTTTGAATTTTTTTTGAATAAATTAGAATAAATATGAAAATTTTAGAAGAGTTTCTTTTTAACATCATTGAAAGAGGATAAATTGACAAAAAATAAATGACTATTTTTTAACGATTTTTATTTTTTCTATATTAAATTTATAGACTTTACTGCACAAAATGAAAGTTAGTCATAAAAAACAAAAAGTTTTTTCATGAATTATTGTGTATTAAATAATTATAAAATACATCAAATAAAAGCAAAATATAAAAATAATTGCAAAAAATTACATTATAAAATATAATATAATAAAACAAACAAAAAATAAAAAAAGCCTACATGCGACACGTTTGATAATGAACGCCAATTCATTTATCAAACTGAAAATTAATAAAAACGAAGAACAGAGTATTAATTATCATGTGCAAAGTAGACTTCTTATTTACTTATAATATACGATAATAATATCATATATCATAAATCCTTGCAATACTTTTGATAGTTATTTTACTTATAAAAAGATGGAAGTTAGTGTAAATTTGATGTCTCAGCCTTGATTCTTAATATCAAGGCTTTTTTGTATTTTAAAAATACAGTAAAGGAGTAAAAAAATGGGAGATTATTTTACAGTAGAAGAAGACCTAAAACAATTACATATACAAATTCCAAAAGCTTTGTTCTATGAAGATAAATACATTAAACCATCTGACAAGAAACCTCTTTCAGTTCAGTCTAAAATATTGTATGGATTCTTATTAGATAGAACTAAACTATCTCTTTCCAATGAATGGTATGATGATAAAAACAGATTATTTATTAAATGTGATCAAATATCTATGAGTGAATTTTTAGGAGTAAGTGAAAAAACTGCACGTGGTTATAAAAATGAACTTATAAATTTTGGTTTGTTAGAAGAGGACAAAACAGGACAAGGAAAATCTAATCTTTTATATCTTAAAAAAGTTGATGTTGAAATAAATAAACTCTCACTGTATGTAGATAAATTTAAAGTTAATGTTGAAGAAAAACGCATACTTGAAAGAAAAAGAATTTTAAAATATAGAGAAAAAGAAGATAAAAATAAAGCTGTAAAGCTTAAAAATACTTTGAACGGTAAAAACTACCGTTCAGAAAAAAAACTAAAAAAAATCTTGAACGGTAAAAACTACCGTTCAAGAACGGTAAAAACTACCGTTC
>NZ_JAGWCX010000125.1:0-3809 GCF_020657775.1 Clostridioides sp. ZZV14-6345
AACAACAATGGTGGTGCCTCTCCACCTCCTGATAATGGTGGCAATAACAACGGTGGTGCCTCTCCACCTCCTGATAATGGTGGTAATAACAACGGTGGTGCCTCTCCACCTCCTGATGCTGTTGAAACTCCAACACCTTAGCTTAACAAAAATCGAAATTTAAATAAAAATATAAGAAGTTGTCTCAAAGTGATTTTTAAAAATCATTTATGAGACACTTCTTTTTTTGTAATTACATCATATTATTTGTTTTCGTAAAAAAGAGAATCCTGATAAACAGAATCCTCCTTTCTTATATAAACAAATAAATATTTTATTTTTAAAGTTTTTAACTAAATATTTTATTCCTAGTTGTTTATATATTATAGATAGTTGTATCACAAAATTATATAAACTTAATATTTTTCTAACTACTGTATACCAAATGTCTGAAATCTATTTAATTTTCCATATCTTTTAATAAGCTCTTCCCACTCTTCTTTATCATAGAAGTTGCACTTATTTCTACCAAATAGCTTGGCAACTTCAATTGCAAATCTACCAGCTGAATCTAAGTCACTAAAATTAGTTGCACCTGTAGCACATCCAGCTACAGGCATCTCTGTAGTAATCGCTACTCCTACTACTGGTGCATCTATAGCAACTGCTGGCTGTAAAATACTATTTAAGTGATACAGATTATTTCCATATGGTGTTATATCTTGAATTGATAAAGGGAATACAAATGGAGATTTTCCAGTTACAGTCTGCATAATATCCAAAAGGTCGTCACTAGTTCTTAATATGTAGCCTTCTTTAACAGTTGGCGATATTGCAAATCCTCTATTGTTGATTATTCTATTTCCTTTAGTAGTATCTATAGAAAGTATTGCATCACAGCTATTATCAACTTCATTTTCATTCATAGTCATCATATCAATTGGAGAATCCATAAAAGGTGTAGGATAATGTTCTTTAGTTGGAGCATCTGGACAAATATGAGTTGAAATTACAACATCACCATCTAATACATCTCCTTTTTGTTGCATATCTAAAAGTTTAGCAGCAATTGCAATTGCTACCAATGCTCCATCACCATCTGAAACAAAACCTATTACTTCTGGTCTTGCTCCAATACCTCCTAGTCTACCTAAAATACCAAGAGTAGGAGCATCTCCACCTTTTGATTTTCCATTCTTGCCAGGAATTGTAAGCTTGACTAAATCTGTTGAACCCTTACTTGAGGACAATTCTTTTACAGTTATATCTACCTCCCCATAACCTTGTAAATAAGTTTTTACTTCTTCTCCATTAGCAGTTGCTTTATCTAAAATGTCATAAACCTCTATTACTTGTTTTAATATCATGTCTAATCTAATTTCCTTTCTTAATACATTTTAAAATTATATATTATTTACTATACAAAACATCTACTCCACACATTGCTAGCACCTTAATTGCTTTTATAAGTGCTACTCTACCTTCTTCACCACCAGCTGCAACAGCAGAGCTTGTACCTATAATAATGATGCCTTTTTCTCTTCAGATAATGACTTTATTTCCTCTTTAATTTTTCAACTTTAGGTCCTGCATTGATTCCAAACATTATTCCTAATGGATATAGTGTTAAAGATAACAAATATGGAGACACATTTATTTCATTATCCCTTATAAACTTTTTTAAGGCTGGTATAACTCTCCCTAATAAATGAGGAGAAACGGCCATCCCTATAAATATAGCCCATAATATATTAAGTAAAGTTACATTAATTCCCATAACTTTAAATGAAATAGGACCAATTAATTCTGTTGTAATTATAAAAGATGCTATTATGGCGTTTCTAATCCCTACTTTTTCTTTCGTTTCTATACCTCCTTGTAATTTTTATAATTTTCTTATAATATAATTGTTAGTGATTTTATTATATAACCTATCATTAATAATGTATAATATATATTTATTCATCATTTTTATATACTTTTAGTTATTAATCAAAAGAATATTCTGTAGATTCATGATATAAAATGCAAGCAGCTTATTGATTTATATTATTTAGATAATAAATTTTGAACCATTGGATAAAATTATTTATTCATTTTATAAAGATTTTTTCAATAAATAAAGTAGTACAATGTACTGACATACACTTACTCCTTTTTATTTTGATTTATATTATTTTCTAGATTACTCCGTAGAAACTATAATATCTTTAATACAGTTTCTACACCTAAAAACTTGCTATTTTATTCTTTTAACACTATTTCGTATTATTAATCTTGGATATAGTTTTCTTGGAATATGTTCTGTGCTCTTTTTATTTATTATATTTACCAAACTATCTACTCCATTTTTTATAACTTGTTCTCTTGGGTCATCTATTGTTGATAAATGTGACCTAAAGTATGATATTAATTCAATATTATTATACCCTATTATAGAAATATCTTCTGGTACATTTATACCATAAGTAGTTTTTAACTCTTGTATTATAGAAATCGCTGGTACATCTTGTTGTACAAATATAGCTGAAACTTTTTTTATTTTATCAATATATTTTTCTAAAAATTCAACTTGAGATTCAAAATCCATTTTAGATTTAATAACTTCAGTATTTAAATTTGCCTCTTCCATAGCATTCAAATATCCCTTAGTTCTATCTTCATGCATTTTTGAACTCTTATCATCTGAGGTTACTGTTATTATATCTTTATGACCATGGTCAATTAAATGTTTAGTAGCTATATAGCCTCCATATACATTATCGTCCCAAAAGAAATTGTCTACTTCCCCTATAAAAGATGGTTTAAAATATATAAATACATGTGGAAAATTATTGTCTTTTAAAAAGTCATACTCTTCTTTTTTTATTGATTGAGACACAATTACTAATCCGTCAACCATTTGTCCATTTACCATTTTATATACATTACTATCCCCACTAATATTATTATTAGGTTGTATTATAAAATCGTATTTATTAGTCTCAATAGAGTTTATAGAACTGTCCATTATATCACTAAAAAATTTTCTAGTATCTTGGTGATTAAAATTATTTGAAAAGATTACCCCTATTCTGTTGGTTTCTTTTTTTGCTAAATTTCTTGCATTTACATTAAAATGGAACCCTAGCCTATTTGCCTCTTCTACTACTTTCTTTTTTGTTTTTTCAGATACATTAGGATTATTGTTTAAGCACCTAGAAACGGTTGAATAACTGATACCTAGATTCCTTGCAATATCTTTAATAGTTACCATCTTTATCCCCTACTTCACTTCATTATATTTTGATAATATAATACTACACTATGTTGTAAATAATTGTCAACTTCAATTATGTAAACGTTTCTTTATATAAAAAATGGAGATGATTAAAAATAAAAAATCGATTGTCATATGTTATAGCTTAATAGTTTATTAGATTCATTTTTTATTCAAACACAGCTAATATTACCATCTAATTTAATATAGTAAAAATATTATTTAAATAAAAATCCTGTATCATAATAACACAGGATTTTTAAACATCTAAATTTTAATATTAATTAGATAAATCATTTTTTATCAAAGATGTACTTTACCACCTATACCATCATTATCAAAGTAATATCTAATACCATCAATAACGAAATATCCTCCAGCTGCAGCTATAGCAGTCTCTGGTATAAAGTAATATAGATTACCATTGATAGCTTGCCATCCAGTAAATGCTTTTGAATTATTACCAAAGTAATATTTTTTACCATTTAAAATTAAAAATTTATTTTGATAACGTATAGACTGACCTTCTATGTTATTGTTAGAAGTATTAGCAGGTGCAAAGTATTCAAAT
>NZ_JAGWCX010000126.1:0-3736 GCF_020657775.1 Clostridioides sp. ZZV14-6345
CCTCATGAACTAAAAAGTTTATTTTGAGACACCTCTTTTTCATAATATATATTTTAGTTAACTTGATGCTTTTTAAAATTATTTTTAGCAAAAGGTAAAAAAATAACTGAAAGCACTAAGCATGTAAAAATAATCATTGTAGGTAAAGCTACTATTAAATTACCAAATTTATAGTCTATATAATTAGTAAATGAAAATGAAATAGCTTTTGATGGTAAAATGTTGAGAATCTGATTATATAATTTATTTGTTTCACTATATTTTAAAAATATTGGTACAAATAGTAATATTATATTTGTAATTAAAACTGGAAAAGGTGATTTCATACAAGACGATAATAAAAGTGTAAAACTAATTAATACTATTAATATCATATAAATAATCTTATTATATCAAATTAAATATTCTTCCCCTAAATATTTATAGTTTAAAAGCTAAAGAATTTTATATTTGTAAATGTGATTTAAATAACATAAATTATTCCTGTCATCTTATATAACTTTTATAATTGCAAAAAAAAGTATGAATATTATAGTATTATTAAAAACAAATTTTTATTAATTAGAATACTTGTCCTGAATAATTTCATAAAGAAGTGCTAATTATTAGCAACTTCTTTATCTGATTTTTGTATTTTTAATTCTTTATCCAACATAATTTTTTCTATTGCTTCGTATATTATTGTATCTTTTTCTTGTTTTTCTTCTAATGTAAACTTTCTTCCTAAGATTGTTTCAGGAGATACTACATGGCATATGGTATTTCCATGTAGTACTGTCATGGATATTTTATAACCACTTTTGTCTGTTGGAACATCTATATCATCATTAAAGTATGTTATAGTAACTGTACCATTTAAGTCTCTTTCTATCTTTGACATTTAAATCCCCCCTTTTTATATTTTATGTATCTTAAAAATTGTCCTATTCTCAATCAATATTTATAATTGACCAATTAAACTCAGATTGATTAAACATAAATTGCAAAAAATAACGAACTATAAACATTGCTACCACATATAAAAATTAAACACTGAAATATGATATACTATCTTTATTAAGCTAGCTAATTTGTGCATAAAAAGAGAGGATGGACTATTAAAAAAAATATATTATATAAATTACAAGGAGCTGATTTTATGGAATGGATTGAAAGACTAAACAAAGCAATTAACTATATTGAAGAAAACATAACAAAAGAAATTGAATATGAACAAGTGGCAAAAATAGCTTGTTGTTCTACATATCATTTTCAAAGGATGTTTGCTTATATGGCAGATGTACCACTTTCTGAATATATTCGCCGTAGACGAATGTCTTTAGCGGCTGTAGAACTACAAAATGATGATAAAAAAATAATTGATGTAGCTTTAAAATATGGTTATTCTTCTCCAACGGCATTCAATCGTGCCTTTAAAAGTATTCATGGTGTTGCTCCATCAATTATAAAAAAAGGAGAAATAACAACTTTTAAAGCATTTCCACCAATCAGCTTTAAAATTAGTATTAAAGGAGCCGAAGAAATGAATTATAGAATTGAAAAGAAAGAAGCATTTCGTATAGTTGGTGTATCTCAACCACTTCACACTGAGTTAGAAAAGAATTTTGAGATTGTTCCTCAAATGTGGCAAAAAGTTGCTTTAGATGGAACACTTCAAAAGCTAATATCTATGATGGATAGTCAACCTCAAGGTGTATTAGGTATAAGTATTTGTAATAATTCAGAAGAATGGAAGTATTGTATCTCTGTTTCAAGTACAAAATCTATAGATAATACATTGGAGGAATACACTGTTCCAGCTTTTACTTGGGCAATATTTTCTGGAGAGGGACAATGCCCACAGGCAATGCAAGAACTAGAAAAGCGTATTATAACAGAATGGTTACCTACTTCTGGTTATGAATATGATAATGGTCCTGATATTGAACTTTACTTAAATCCAGACCCTCAAAATGCTAAATTTGAAGTATGGATACCTGTTGTAAAAAAATAGTTTAAAATTTAAAAGTTGAGTAAGATATGAAACTAGTAGTATAAATACTTACCTAAATTATAAGATTTTAAATATACTATCAAAATTACCATATAAAAATAAACCTGTAAAATATATTCTGTATTTTGAAGGTTTATTTTTTGTGTTTTAAATATAATCAACTTGCTACTGAATATAATATATTCAAGGAGTGTGATTTAATGAATGTGGCAATTTATTTACGCAAAAGTAGAGCTGATGAAGAAGCAGAACATAGAGGTGAATTTGAGACTTTAAGTAGACATAAGACGACTCTTTTAAAACTAGCAAGAGAGCAAAATTTAAATGTCATTGACATTAAAGAAGAGCTTGTTTCTGGTGAAAGTGTAGAATATAGACCTAAGATGCTAGAACTATTAGATGAAATTAAAAATAATAACTATGATGCTGTTCTAGTAATGGATATTGACCGTTTGGGTCGTGGAAATATGCAAGACCAAGGACTTATATTAGATACATTTAAAAAATCTAAGACAAAAATTATTACTCCTAGAAAAACTTATGATTTAAATGATGAATTTGATGAGGAATACTCTGAATTTGAAGCTTTTATGGCTCGTAAGGAATTAAAATTAATCTCTAGGCGTATGCAGAGAGGAAAAATCAAAAGTATTGAAGAAGGTAAATTTATAGCTCAAGCTCCTCCTTATGGATATGATATTAAATATTTAAATAATAAAGAAAGAATACTTGTAATAAATGAGGATAAAGCAACTGTTGTTAAAATAATCTTTGATATGTATTTAAAAGGAGATGGTGCCTGTAAAATATCCAACTATTTAAATGAACTTGGTTATAAGACTACAACAGGTAGAACTTGGTATGAAAAAGGTGTAAGAGATATCATAAAAAACAAAGTATATTGTGGGTACATAGTATGGAATAAAGTTGATAGAAAGAGAAATTCTAGTAGAACAAGAGAAATTGAAGAACAAATTGAAGTAAAGGGAAAACATGAACCAATAATAAGTGAAGACATATGGAATAAAGCACAAAACATAAGAAAAAAACGTAGTAATTCTCCTACTCCAAACAATAAAATAACTAATCCATTAGCTGGGATTGTAAAATGTGGATACTGTAATCATACTTTAGTAGCCAAATCAAATACTACATCAAGTGGATATGAGAAATATATGGTCTGTACTAATTGTAAAAACAAAGCTACTAAATTATATATATTGGAAAATAAAATATTAGAGGTCTTAAATAAATGGTTAATAAATTATAGCCTATCTTTAAAAAAAGAAAAAGACAATTTGAAATTTGAAGATACTTTAAAGCGTACCCTGATAAGTTTAAATAAGGAATTTGATAGTTTAGAAAAACAAAAAGAACGATTACATGATTTTTTAGAACAAGGAGTTTATGATAGTAATACATTTATGGAACGTTTAAAAATAATCACATCTCGCATAGAAAATGTGAAAGATTCTATAAATAAAACAAATATAGATATTGAACTAGAAAAAGAAAAAAATGAAGTTAAAACACAAATTGTTCCTCAACTTGAAAAAATTTTAAGTGAATATACAGAGGAGAAAGAACCGTATCTAAAAAACATATTGCTTAAAACTGTAATCAATTATGCTGTATACAAAAAAGAACCTAATCAAAAATCTGATGATTTTTCTTTAATACTCTACCCTAATATCCCAAGAAATTAATTACATATTTTGATGTTATAATTAGACCGATTACCAA
>NZ_JAGWCX010000127.1:0-3507 GCF_020657775.1 Clostridioides sp. ZZV14-6345
TGGTAATGATATAGAGCTTGATTGTGTAGATAAAGGTGAATTTGTTGATAACAGTAGTGATGTAGAGTTTGGTTGTAATAGTAAAGATAATTCATTTGATGGCGATATGAATGTAGAACTTGAGTATCGTAGTAATGAGCATTTGTCTAATGATAATTATGACGTAGAACGTAGTTATAACAATTTCCATAACAAAGGTACTATAAAAAATAAATCCATTTCAAATGTTAACACTATCAAAAAATACATCAATGAATCTTTTGATGTAAGAAAATCAAGAGGAGAAAATTCTAATTCGCAATCAGAGTCAATAAATCTAAACTTTAATGATACATACAATGACATATATAAAAGAACGAATAATGGTATAGAAAATAATCAAACTAAAAATGCTACGAAATTGAGCAATAGTAAATTGTCTAATGATACAGGTATGACAAATAAAAAGAATGATTTTAATCATACTCATTACATGCAAAAAGGGACTAAATCTGTAACAAAGAAAAAAGAATCCTTAAATAAATTTAATAAAAAAAATATACAGCAAAGTATCATAAATATGCTAAATAAAAAATCAGGTAAGAATTTTAAAATCAATTCTCCAATAAGCATAAAACTTATCAATGAGAGGCTAAAGGAGGGCTATGTCTTAGAAGATTTCTACAAAGTTATTGAGGTAAAAGTGGCTAAGTGGAAAAATACCATAATGGAAATGTATATAAGACCAGAAACCTTATTTAGCTATAAGTTTGAATCCTATGTAAATGAAAATATATCTATGAAAAGTCAAAGTAATGTTCACCAGTGTAAAGAAGGCACTAGTAATGATAGTAGTAATTATATACATTCTGATTATACAACGTATGATGACAGTATGCGTGAGAGAAAAAAATATGAAAATGTAAGATATTGGAATCCGATATGTGAAATTTAATTAGTCTAAGAATGTATTTATGATAAATAAGATATTAATAGCAAATGGTGAACTATAGCAAATGATATATCAATAACTAGTAGTGAATTATAGTGAACGATATATCAATAATTGATAGTAAGTTATATTAAATAAGATATTACTATCGGGTAGTAAATTATAGTGAACGATATATTAATAATTGGTAGTGAATTATATCAAATAAGATATTAATATCATGTGGTAAATTATGTAAAACAATATATCGATAACTAGTAGTGAATCATAATAAACAATGTATCAGAATAAATAGTATATTAATAATTCGTAGTATATCATGACGAATAATATAGTCATAATTAATAGTGAATCATAACAAATAATGTATTTATAATTGATAATGTATTTAAAAATCAAAATACAAAAACTTATGAGGAAAGAGAGATTAATTTATATGGGTAAATCAAAAGATGTTGAAATAGAAATGTCTATTTTAGGCACAATTCTTTTAGACAATAAATTAAGCTATAAGCTAGATGAATTAAATGAAAATATGTTTATGAATGATATATGTCTTGAGATATTTAAAATTATGAAAGAACTTAAAAAAGAAAATATAGTAATTGATGTGGCTACTGTGAAATCAAAGATAGATAAAAAATCTCTGTTAATAAAAACGAGTGATGTGACTAGTATAATTACTTGGGGTCAGAATTTTGGGCTTGATGGTCATATTAAAATTTTAAAAGAAAATTTAGCTAGAAGAAGCATAAATCAAAACTGCCAAAACCTTTTACACAGTCTAAACCTTGGAGAAAATATCGATACTTGTATTTACAAGTTTGAAAGTAATATAAAACAGATTTTGGATAAGGATACTGATGAAGATGACGATGTAAATAGTATAGCAGGAAAGGTACTCGATTTTTTAGAAAATAAAAAAGATATTGGATTTAAATTTGGTATAAAATTACTTGATACTACTATAGGAGGTCTTTTTAAAGGGGAGCTAACTACAATAGCAGCTAAATCAGGGGTTGGGAAGACTGCTTTGGCACTTCAAATAATGTTAAATTCATTTAAACAAGGTAAAAAGACTTTATTTATAAGTAGAGAAATGACCAGCGAGCAAGTATTTATGAGAAATATATGCAGAGTAACTGGTGTAAGTACAAGGAATATGAAATCTAAAGAGATAAATGAAAATGATTGGAAACTTATTGTAAATGCAATAGGTGATTTAAGTGAAAATAACTTAATTTATATCAATGATAAGATAGCTACAATTAGTGCAATTAGAAAGAGGATAAGGCAGGTAAAGCCAGATTTATTAATAGTAGATTATGTGCAACTCCTTACATCTCAGAAAAGTATGGATAAAAGAGAAAGGGAGGTAGCTACTTTTTCAAGAGAACTTAAAAATATGACTTTAGATTTTAATATACCCGTAATTCAATTAAGTCAGTTAAATGATGAAATGAAAGATTCAAGACCTTATGGAGATAGACCTATGAGGGATAGCAAAGCCATCTACCACGATAGCAACAATGTGGTTTATATACATCAATTAAAAGGGAGTGATTATGAAGAAGCAGTGAAGGATATTGGAGAAAGTGAGGAGGCAGTTAGAGCATCAGAATACAGGGGAATTAAGATGGTTGATTTAATAGTTGCGAAGTGTAGAGATGGACAGACTAGGCATAAGCATTTTTGTTACTTTGGGGATAAGTTACATTTTCAAGAACTAAATTATTAGGTCAATAAAATAGTAATAACAAGCTTATTAAAAGTCAAGAAATAGCAAATAGATTATAAAATATGAGGTGAAAATATGTTGGAATTAACAAAAATTATAGAATTACTTGAAGAGCACAAGATAGAGGTAAGTATTCCGAAGGAGTTACATAAGTACAGTTTATTGGAATACCTTGAATTGTGTCAACAAAGTGGGGGAACATATTTTTATATTAAGACATTGGAAGGGGCTTTAAAAGAGGCTAGAAATGAGCTTATGATTAAATTATTTAATGGAAAAAATTATATGGAGTTAGCGAGAATGTTTGATATGAGTGTTATTAATGTCAGGCATATTGTTAGAAAAAAATAGATATTTTTTGGATAATACAAGTATGATATATTTATGAAATAGAAGTTATTATAGTTGAAATAAAATTGTGGTCAGTAGATTAAAGTTGTGTATAAGTTTAAGATTATAGAGGAGTATAGGTGTGACTAACAGCATGATTTTGTGAATAAAATTGAGGGTATATATGAGCTAAATGTGTGGTTAATAAGGTAAGACTGTGTATAAGATTATGAGTATGTAAAAGATTAGGTTATAATTAATAATGTAAAGTTGTGTGTTTAGTTAAGATTATATAAGAATTTAATAGATTAAACTATACTAATAAGGTAAAGTCATGTGTTTAGTTAAAGCTTACTATAAAATCTTGATACGTGATTAATGATGCAATATGTGAATAAAGTTAAGATTATAATAGATTTAAATTGTGACTAATAGAGTAAGATTGTGAATAAAGTTAAGATTATAATAGGTTTAAATTGTGACTAATAGAGTAAGATTGTGAATAAAG
>NZ_JAGWCX010000128.1:0-3475 GCF_020657775.1 Clostridioides sp. ZZV14-6345
AAAGAATACACATAAATATTTCCAGACTCGAAATTATTATAAACTAACTGACTGACACTTAACTGACAAAACCCTGTTTTTTTTGGTTTTACTGACATTTAACTGACAGTCAGTTTTATTATTTAAATAGAAGTTTACTTAGATTGTCAGAAGCTTCTTTGTCCATTTCCTCTAAAACATGAGAGTATCTATTCATGGTTATTTTTATATCTGTATGACCTAATCTTTCTGAAACAACTTTCATATTAGTGCCTCCTAGCAAAAGCAAACTTGCGTTTGTATGTCTTAAATCATGCACTCTAATATTTCTTAAATTATTTCTTTTAATAAAGCTATGAAAAGTTTTACTTAATGCAGTTGGTATCCAAGGCTTTAAATTTGTATTTAAACATACTAAGTTATTTTCATTTTCAAGTGTACCTTGTAATTTCATTTTGTTTTAATTTTTCTATTTTTAATTTTTCAATTAATTCTTTTGGAACTGACAAGGTTTTTTTTGATTTTTCTGTTTTTGGTTCTTTAAAAGTTATCTTGATGTTTGCATATATAAGGATTTGATTAATATTTATTATACTATTATCTAAATCAACATCAGACCATCTTAGACCAGCTACTTCTCCAATTCTTAAACTTAAAAGCAATATTAATAAAATAGGCATTTCTATTATGCTATTATTTAACTTTTCTATTAACAATAGTGTTTCTTCTATATTATATATTTCAATTTCAGATGTAACGTTTTTAGCTGGTAATTTCACAAAATCACAAGGATTTTCAGATATTTCTTTTAGTCTATAAGCCTCTTTTAAAACAGAAGATAGAAAATTATATCTGACTTTTGCACTTGAGGAAGTGAAATTATTAAAACTTTTATTTATAAATAATTGAAGTAAGCTAGGATTTATATATATAAGTTTTGTATCTTTAAAAAAAGGTTCTATATAATTATTAACCCAAGACTTTCTATTTACAGTTGTGTAAGGAGACCAATTATTTTCATTTGTTATTATGTACTTATAACATCTTTCTACAAGAGTTATTTTATTTGGAGTTATAAACTTATTATTGTTTATAGTAGCTTTTATTTCAATTAAATGTTTTCAGCATCCTTTTTCTTTTTATAACTTCCATAACTTTTCTGTTTTATCTTGCCAGTCGTTTCCTCTATGTACTCCACGTATACATAGAATTTCTCTCTCCTTTTTCTTATAAAAGCTGATTTGATATTCATATATGTACACTCCCTTTATAAGTTTATATGTTTTATATAAAAGAGCAGTTTAACTGCTCTAATTATATCTAGTGAATATTGAGATGATTTTTCAAAGCTTCTTGAAGTATCTGAGAAAAATTAACCTTATGTTTTTCTGCTTCCCTATTAAGTCACTGAGGAATAGTAAGTGTCTTTTTAACAGAGTAATTTTCTATAGCTTTACGGTGAATAGGCATATATATTTCTATTAAAGTAGGTATTTGATTTTTCTCTAAATTTAAGTTATCTATAGTAGTTGCAGTAGGGATTATGTAGTTATCTTCTTCCATCCCATATAGATGCAATCCTAGAGCTTCTTTTGCCATTTTTAAGGCTTCTTCTGTTGTATCTACACATGTAAGACAGCCTGGTAAATCAGGAAACTCTACAGAGATACCATCCTCATCATAGCTTAGTATAGCAGGATATACATATATATCTTTTTTCATTTTATCAACTCCTTACAATTACATTATAAAACGTACTTATATACGTGTAAATAAGAAGAATAAACTAAAATAGAAATTTAAATGTAATATATAGGTAAAATATGTAAGAATTATATGTTATAATATTTTTAGCAAGAAGATGCAACCTACAATTTATAGAGTGGAATTCATGTATCAAAAATTATCCTCCCAACGCTAAGAAGGGAGGTGAATATACATGGATAATTTTTTAAAAGGTGTACTAGAAAGACTATCTGTTAGTTTAATAGTTTGTCTAGTTAGCAATTTACTTAAAAAACGTAAAAAACCACTCAAAGCTGGCACTAAGAGTGGTTGGGAATTTGATTTGAAAATCAGATTCCATAAAACTAAGTAATTTTCAAATTACGAACTCCACTCTACCATAAATAGATTGTAGTTCTTCTTGCTTTTATTATATCACAAATTGGTACAGATATTCAAAAATAATATTTTTATGATATAGTAAAAATATAGAAGTATTGTGGCATTTCAGTTTCGAGTAAATTGTCTAAAATGTTATAGACGGTTTTATATTAACTATATAGTATGTAAATATTAAAATATTTTCATTTACTTATTTTTAAATAAACTAATAATAAGATTAAATATAATAAATCCAGTTGTTGAACCTAAAGCACTAACAGGTACTGATGATATATTAGCGAAATTATTCAATGCTGATAGACATAACATTACTATAGAAACTATAACTGAATAAGATATCACTGTAAAAAATGGAATTGAAATACTTATATTTAACTCTGCTTCATATTCTTTCATAATATCTTTCCTTTCAAATTATTTTGCTTAACTTTATTATAGCATTTAAACATAATTAAATGTAAAAATATAGTTAAAAATTAATTGAAAATATCAATTATATGTTATGATATAATAAAATTATAGAAGTTTTGCAGTGAGCGATATTTGTGATAAAATATGGATTAACAGTTGCAATGTAAGGCATTGAGAACATATGATAAATGTTATCAATTGCACTATTAGCCGCTCACTGCAAATTTGAGAGAGTTGTATATGTGTAGGTATTGAAAATACTTAGTTTATTTTGGGGTTTTATATTAACTAAGTGGTATGTAAAGTCCTTTTCAATATATTTAACTATTTCATAAGTCCTTGTTTTATATTAACTAAGTGGTATGTAAAGTGGTTTGCTCTTTAGCTGAAGAAACATAGTTTTTAAGTTTTATATTAACTAAGTGGTATGTAAAGTCGCAATTATCATAGATTAATTTAAAACCACCGATAGTTTTATATTAACTAAGTGGTATGTAAAGTATTCTGTCATTAATAGCACTTTTTAAAGCATTCCTAGTTTTATATTAACTAAGTGGTATGTAAAGCCAGACTACTTTTATATATAAGGTCAGCAATCTCACAGTTTTATATTAACTAAGTGGTATGTAAAGAAGATATACAATATTTCGAAGGCTTGCAAAGTGTTGGGTTTTATATTAACTAAGTGGTATGTAAAGCGAGATAAATTTAATAAATATGCAATAAGAGCAACTGTTTTATATTAACTAAGTGGTATGTAAAGATGCCTGCTGAAATCGTTGAAAACTTAGATAATTACGAGTTTTATATTAACTAAGTGGTATGTAAAGAATCTTAACCAATTTTCGTTTATATCAAATTCTCTGGTTTTATATTAACTAAGTGGTATGTAAAGTCCAATCTGCAACATCTTTAGATATTACAGTTTTATAGTTTTATATTAACTAAGTGGTATGTA
>NZ_JAGWCX010000129.1:0-3367 GCF_020657775.1 Clostridioides sp. ZZV14-6345
GCGATATAATAAAGATGTAAATTCGTATTAAAAACAAAAAAGAAACTACAATCTATTGCTCTAGAGCGAAGTTTCAAATTCAAAATAATTTAAGTAATGATTTATTCATTGAAATCGTCTTGATTGCAGTCAGGACGATTTCTTAGTTTATGTAAAGATTCTTTTAATCTACTTATAGAATCAAATAATCTTGTTATAGACTTTACTATTGTTGTAATAGATTTTATTACAATAGTAATATAGTACGCTATAACAAGTATAAACATAAGTGTTTTCATATACTCACCCCCTTTCATACGAAGGTGATTTCTGAAAACTTTCGCCCTTAGATTGCAGTTTCTTGCAAGATAATTCTTGCATTTTAATTATAACATAATTTTACAATTATCAAATATCTATTCTATGTCTTTTTTTATTTCTACAACATATTCTATGTTACAGTCTAGTGCTAAACATATTTTCTCTATGATATTAAGTGCTACATACTCATCTTTACTCATTTTAGAAATAGTTGCACTGCTTAATCCAATCAGATTTATTAAATCAGTTTTTTTCATGCTCTTGCTTATTAATGTCACCCAAAGAGGATTATATGAAATCATCCTATCACCTCATTTTTTATTCAAATATATCATTTAAATATCTGTTATGTCAAATTTTTTATTTAACGAGTTGAATATAATCATTGACTTATTGAATAAAAAGTTATATCATGATATTTAATAAGTTGAATATTTTATTTAACTTATTAAATATTAAAAAGGAGATTACAATATGTGAAACTTAATTTTTATATAAGAGGTGATATAAATGTGTTTTAAGACTTATATACTTAAAAGAGTTCTAAGTAACAAACAACTAGAGATAACTCGTAGTTTTGACTTAGACAATCTAATTTGTACTGTAACAGAAATATTAGAAGAAAATGAGATTGATTTGATAATTGTTGATGGAAAAAATAATGTTGTTTGGAGAAATGAAAAAAGCACTCCCCAGCAAGAGAATGCTTAATTGCAACTATAGAAGTGTATTGGTGGTACACTTCTATTTTTTTATTATATCATATAATTTTGTGTATGAAAAAGAGCTATTTAAATCAATTTTAAGGTGTGTTGAGTAAGGTTCTTGATAATTTGATTACAAAAAATAAGCACTCATGCAAAAGAGTGCTTTTAGTATATATTAATAAAAGCATGCAATATAATTATAACATGTCTTATTTTAGTATGATAATTTTCGTTCGTTTTATTATTACAGGTTATACTATATAGTTTTATGTATTTCTTTTTAAATATAAAAAGCTGTATAAGTAGAAAGTTTCTACTTATACAGCTTTTTTTAATAAATATCTACCATGGACAACCTGCTAAAAATTCATGTATCTCAGTTCTAAGTTTCAAGCCAGAATTTAACTCAGGATGTGGTGCATAGCTAATACCTTTACCATCTGTATGAATACCAATAACTACAATCTGGTTATTTGCATCTCTAACAAATACAGGTGAACCGGATTGTCCAGGTTCAGCATCATTGGTATAATAGTATCTATTTCCTGGTTCATCATATAAAGTTCCGCCTCCCAAGTGTTGTACATTGACGTGTGTTTTAGGTCTCGGAAATCCACATAAATATGGAGAAAGTTTGGCATAAGTAGAAAGTTCATTCGGTTTAGCTAATTTCAAAGGAGCTAATCTAGTACCACTTACATAAATCTCTCCTTCCAATCTTAGAACTGCATAATCATACTTTTTACTCAAGTGTCTCTGATAATATTTAGGAATATATGCATTATATATAGGTGAACTTGTTACTCTATAACTATTTGTATTAGGAATATTGAGGAAAAAATAGGCAGTTGCCCATTCTATTTCTCTATCGCCTTTGGCACCAATTACTGCATGTGCAACAGTTAATAATTTTCCTGGCGCTGCATAAAATCCAGTTGCATAAACAGGTTCTGAAGCATCTTTGTATTTAATCATAATAAGTCCTATTTGCTGTATAAAGTTTTTAAGTCTTGTTCTATCATCACCGTTAATTAGTGAGTAATGATCTGGCGGACAATCAGATTTAGTGCTAATTCCCCCATTAATAAGTTTATTCTGTTGCAAAAGCATTTTGTCAAGATAATTTCGCATCTCTGTCTGATTCTGACGACCCTTCAAAACAAACTTAACAGGTTCATTATCGTCTTCGTCAGCATATGTTGCATTAATATTTAATGTGAATAACATAGCCAAAGCTAACATGAATGAAAAAAATTTTTTCCCTCGTTTCATTTTTCTTCTCTCCCCCTAAAAATATAATAGTTAATCAAAATATATATATAAGTAATATATAAAGTATATATAAAGTATATATAAAGTTGATTCTACTTGAATAGTATCATCATTTTTCACAAAAATCAACATTTTCTAATAATAATTCGCTTAAAGCTCAAAAATGAGTAAAATTATTTAAAATACTATACATTTACTAAGTTTACTCAAATTTACTCAACTCCCAAATTCTATCTCTTAATAAAATCCAATGCTTTATAAAGAGTCTCAAATCTATCATTACCCTTTATCATTGTATAATGTTCTTTTGTTATAGAACCTATCTTCTCACATGCTCCACCACCAACAACATATAAATTCTCTGTCTGACCTGGTACATAATCTTTTATATCGCATACTCTACATTCTTCTTTCTTATAATTCCAACCAATAACCTCAGCTGGTATTCTGTCAACCTCTCCATCATAGACTATTGTGTATTTTATCATACTATTCACACCCCCATCATTTTTTATCTTATCTTTAAAATCTACCCATAATTTTGGATTATCAAGCATCTTACGAGGACAATATTTTCTCTTAGCATCATAATGTCTAATTACTTTATCTGCACTAATATTTAAATCTTTCATGAGTTTTCTAGTTAAATCTATTGCATTTTGTCTTGCTTTTGTGTAATTACCATCACGATTTACACATATTTCTATATTAATACTATTGTAGTTTGTAACTCCTGCAACTAATGCAGTTCCATAGCTTTTACCAACTGCCCACGCTCCATCCTTGTGGTCTAGTGTTTGATATATTACTTTATCATCTACATAGTAATGTACACTTGCTTCTAAATTACCATTATTAAGTGCTTGTGCATGTCTCTTAGCATCTGCTCCCTTGTCCTCGTTATCAGTCTCATGAATCACTATGAACTTTGCATTATTCTTATTTGGATAACATTTTTTCTTTGTTAACATCTTTATTATATCTACCATTATTTTTCACCATCCTTCAATTGTTTGTAGGTTTGATTTATACCTATTGATATACCCCAACAAATTACGCCTTGTAAGACTGCATCAGCATTTAATCCT
>NZ_JAGWCX010000130.1:0-3346 GCF_020657775.1 Clostridioides sp. ZZV14-6345
AACCCTGTGACTTTAGTCATGGGAGGTTCAGATAAATACTCCGATAAGAATCCCAACACTTGCTAATTATTCTGTGAAATTTAGATATAATGGTATTAGTGCCCATGCAGCACAAGCTCCTTATAACGGAAGAAGTGCACTTGATGCAGTAGAACTTATGAACATAGGCTGTAATTATTTAAGAGAGCATATATTTGATAGCTGTAGAGTACATTATGTAACTACTAATGGTGGAAAAATGCCAAATATAGTTCCAGATTTTGCTGAAGTGTGGTATTACATAAGAGGAGTGAAAATGGAGCATGTGAGAGATGTATTTGATAGAATTGTTGATATAGCAAAAGGAGCAGCATTAATGACTGGTACTAGTATGGAATATAATATTATAAGTGGAGTGTATGACTATATTCCAAATACAATATTAACAGATATCCTATCACAAAACATGAGATTGGTAGGAGTACAAAATTATAATGAAGATGACTATTATTTTGCAGAGAAATTAGCTGAAACAGTGTCTATAGATAAAAGAATTAGTGTTTCTAGTGTATTAAGTGGAAATAAGGATATTACTAAGATGAATTTACATGATAAAATTACAGATGATACATTTACTCATAATAATTGTATATCATTATCATTAGATATTGGAGATATTAGTTACATAATGCCTACAGCACAAAGTTCTTGTTCAGTTTGGCCTATTGGTATTTCTGCTCATACATGGCAGTCTTGTGCCAGTGCAGGTTCTGACATGGGATTTAAAGCGATGTTATTAGCATCTAAGTCTATAGCATGTTCAATAAATGATGTAATGTTGGATGAATCTATTGTAAATAAATCAAAAAGGGAATTAGATGATACTATAGGTAGTTTTGAATATACTCCAATTATTTGAAAATTAATTTAATGTAAGTAAGATTGAATTGTATGAGTTTATATAAATCTATAATTTAATATTATTTTTAACTTTGTCTTCTAATTATTTTAAATCTAAGATACAATAATTAGAAGGTATTTTTAAAGTTTCCTATTTAAGGAAAATAATTTAATTTTATGCTCGATAAAAGGACTTATAATTTGTAAGCCCTTTTATTATATTTATTTTTGTTTGTAATTAATTTTATTTTTTAGGTATAGTTAGGTTATAGATTAACCTGAGAAATAACATTTAACCTATTATTAAAAACTTGTAAGAATAGGTTATAAATATTTTATTTTCGATGTTATTTATTATATCCATTTTATCGATGGATGAGGAATGGCTCTGCCTTCCTTAGTTACAGATATAGTAGGGAAACCAATTGCACAGGCATCAAATCCATATTCACCTGTTGGTACTCCTAAAATATCACAAAAATCTTTATTATCACTCAACCTTCCTATTACACTAACAAGTTCAAAACCTAATCCTAAAGCAGTTGATTTAAGCCACATATTCTGCATCACATGAGATAATGACTTTTGTTCTATAGGTGGTATTCCACGACGTTCTGCCACAATAATAAGATAAGGTGCTGTTCCTATACCAAGAACCCCTTTTTCAACTTGCATTTTTAAGGAAGTAATGAAGGATTGAAGAGTAATGTTGTTCTTTACCTTCTTCTCATTGACTGATATTTGAGTTTTAATAACATCAACAAGAATGGTTTTTATTTTATCTATTTGTAAACTGTTATTTGAAATAACAAAGAAATGTCTGAAATCCGTTTGTTTTGCTACTGCAAGTATTGCATAAGGTGCAAGTCTTCCAGTTTCAATTATTTCTTCAATCAGCTCTTTTGAAGGTACTTCTTTTGTAAAACTTCTTATGGATCTTCGAGTTCTTAACAGCATATCCAAAACTTCATTAACATTGTTTTTATCTAAATTGTTCATTTTTATCCTCCATTAATATTATTCTTAAGATGTTCTATAATGCATCCATATAAAGGCGAACTTTTCAGTCATATTAAACGTTTCCTTCAAATTAAGTCGCTATTTTTATGAACACACTGTTGATTAATAATCTATATGTATATTATAATATTTATATTGCATTATGCAATAAACAATAACATTTAAACTGTTAAGTAATAAACATTTACTATAAAATTGTTAATTAAAATTAAAAAAATTTATATGGAATGAGGAAATAATTCATGAAAAAAGTATCTATTGATAGAAGAACAATACGTACTAAAAAAATGATTAGGTCTGCATTAGCAGAGTTAATAGATGAGAAAGGATTTAACAATATATCAGTTACTGATTTAACTCAAAGGGCAGATATAAATAGAGGAACCTTCTATCTGCATTATGTTGATAAGTATGACTTGTTAGAGAAGATTGAAAATGAAATAATACAGGAAATTGAAGAGGAGACCAAACATCTTGATTCATCCAACATGATGGAGATAGATACCTCAAGTGAACCTCTTCCATTTATGGTAAAGCTTTTTGAATATTTTAGAAAAAATTCGGTAATTATTAAATCTATCTTGGGTCCCAAAGGTGACCCTACTTTTGAAAGAAAAATAAAAAAATTTATTGAAACCAATTTGTTTGAGAAACAAAAATTAAGAAATTTCAACATAGATAAGGCAATAATTTCAGAAGAATATTTTATACAATATATACTTTCAGCAGACTTAGGTGTAATTCAATATTGGCTTGAACAAAATATGAAAGAGTCCCCTGAAGAAATGGCACTGATACTTGCTAGAATGTCGTTACTCGGTCCGTTAAGAGCAGTAGGAATTCGTAAAGACTCATAAAAATAGTTTTATAGATATTAGGCTTTGAAAATATATGTTTAAAAACCATTTTTTACTACTACTGTTTATAAATTAGGGGAGGTATCTTAAAATATTAGTAAAAGAAGTGCTAAGTGAGTGTAATAACTATGAGATAAGAGGTTTAGTTGATATAAAACTTCAAAAGAATCAATTAGAAAAGTTAAAATGTTGCAATTAAATTTAAAGGAGTAATATATGAAAAATGAAAATATAAGTTATTTGGCGTTAGGATTATGTTTTGGTGTTGTTTTGGGTTCATTATTTAAAAACTTAGCTATTGGTTTATCCCTTGGGTTAGTTATTGGAGTAGTATTAGACAGTAAGAAAAATAAATAAAACTTTTATAGTAACATATAACAATTATACTATTTTTGTATAAAATCATTGGAAATCAACAATAGAAAATATTTGTTATTTAGAAACTAAAAATATAGTTTAAGCGAACTAAAAATATATTATATAATTATTATAACAAGACAAGGGAGAGTAGGGTTATGATAATAGGATATGAAAGGGTAAGTACAAGAAAAAAAGATAATGGGGCTGTCGCAGGAGCAAATTAAATTTGT
>NZ_JAGWCX010000131.1:0-2627 GCF_020657775.1 Clostridioides sp. ZZV14-6345
AAGTTTTATATTAACTATGTGGTATGTAAATGTATTATAATCTCCTGTATTAGTTTTATATTAACTAAAATGTATAGAATAAAACCTGTATTCATATTTAAACTATGTATCTATATAAAAAAGTGAACCCTGTCAACAAACCACTTTTTTATATAGATAAATTATTATTTTGTTTTAAGATGTAACATACTAATGATAAATGTTTGTAACAACATGTTTATCATTAGTATCTTATACATAAAAGTTTAATTTTTTACATAAGCTTATTTTTTAGAAAAATGAGCAGTATCAATAAATATCTTGTCTAAATTTTCTCTAGTAACTAATTGACCAGTTATAAGATTAGCTTCAACAGTAACACTACTTTGATTGTCAAACTCTGAACTTGAGTTTAAAGGTTCATTCTTTTCCATATAAACAGCTTTATTATTCGCATATACTATAACAATTTTTACCATGTGCTTTTGATAAATACAGAGCTTTATCAGCTTTAGAAAATAAATCTTTATACAATCTAGTTGAATCACTAGCAAAAGCAACACCAATGCTTAATGTTATTTTGTGTCTATCTTTTATTCTTATTTTACTTGCATCATTTAAAATATCATTAGTGGTTTTTATTATTAAATCTTTTGTTAGTGATTTTATAAATATCATAAATTCATCTCCACCAATGCGAGCAACTATATCTTTATCCTGTGTGTTATGTAATAGTACTTTTGATACAGCAACTAAAACATCATTTCCCTCTAAATGTCCAAAAGTATCATTTACAGTTTTAAAATCATCAATATCAATAACTAATAGAGCATCATTATTTTGGGCTTTAGAACTGCATAGGTACTCTTGGATAAAATTTTGTGAGACCCTTTGATTATATAATTGTGTTAGCGGGTCGCGTTGAGCTTGATTAATTAAGCTTTCTAATTTAGATTTATCTTCAGTTATATCTTTTAAAACACCTATTGTTTTGATTGGATTGTGGTCACTATCATAGATAACTGAACATTGAACACGAATCCATCTCCATTCATCTTTAGTTAATGAATTTAGCTGTCGTATCTCAATTGTTTCTCTAAGATTTCCACGAAGTATTTCTAATAATTTTCCAATATCATCAAGGTGAATGATTTTTCCAGATTCTAGCATCTTAGAATAATTTTTTGTTTCAAAATTTTCTAATTCAATTTTTTTATCAATTTCTACACGTTGATACTTTATAAAGTTGTCATTTTCAATATCATATTCAAACATTATGTCTGTAATATTTTGTAAAGCAATACGATATCGTTCCCTCTCTAATTTTAGTTCAGATTCTATGTTTTTTAGTTGAGTGATGTCAGTAATAATACTATTAATTTTTACTATGCCATCACTATTTAATGATTTCATGCCAGAATCTAATACCCACATTAATGTTCCATCTTTTTTTCGTATTCTATATTCAGATGAATATGTAGGTCCCTTTGCAAAGCATCGTTCACAGTCTTCCAGTGCTTTAGGTAAATCTGGTGGATATACAGCACCTACTGCTGAACCACCACTCATTTCCATGAACTCATCATATGTATATCCTAATATTTTGGGCAATCCTTCATTAACATAGAAAAACGAGTATGTATCATCATCATTGCTACCTTTTAATCCACCATTAATATTATTCGTAATCATCTCGATAACTTCTGTTTTTTCCTTTAGTAATCTTTGTAGATAGTCATAACTTTGTGTTCCAATTTTAGTAGGAAAGTATTCATCAAGTTGCATTTCACCATAAGGGTTTGATATATGCATGTGTTTTACTAATAATTTTTCTCTATCTTCAATTATCTCAAATGTACAACGCTGATTTGCCTCTAAAATCATTTGCTCATTTTCTTTAGTACGAACAGTATATTTTCCTAATACCATACATCTATTTTTATATTCACTTACAATTTCAAATATGTCATTACTTATATCACAGGAAGGAATTTCATCTTGACCTGCATAAAAATAATTTTTAATTTCATTAAAGGAAGTGAGAAATTCCTGTTCTCCTGGGCCAATCCATGTGACATCTTGTGAAAGGTACTTTAATACTTCATCAATATCTCTATTTATATAAAAACTTGTTATAATATGTTTTGCTAATTTGGGTGCTTTTTTTAGGAGTATGCTCATGATATTCCTCCTCTCTTTTTGTTATTATATCTTAATTATATTATACATTAATATATTTAAATTAAAAACTTTGTTGAACTATGATATTTTTATTAAATAGGTTAATTTTAACGAAAAAGAACTGAAACAATACATGCTTCAGCTTTTAATGCTGATATCTTATATAAATACATATTTATAATGTAAAATACTTATATTAAATAAAATACTTTTAAAATTTTTTTACGGTTTCTAGTTGCGAATAAACATAGTTTTTGCCAACTTCGCTAGAAAATATGACAATAAATTAATCTCCTGCTAATTATAATATAAGCAGAATTTATCAATAACTTGTATTATCTTTTTTAAACTCTAAAATCTAGTTTAAAGTTTTATGATAAGGATTATTTTTTACTAAATATAATTGAATATTGTGAGAATACATAAAAAATTTAGCAATATTATATTTATATATTATAATATAAAAA
>NZ_JAGWCX010000132.1:0-2580 GCF_020657775.1 Clostridioides sp. ZZV14-6345
ATTAGGAGGATTAAACTGTGCACATTGTGCAGAGGAGATTAATAATAAAGTTTCTAAATTAAAAGAAATTGAATCTTCTAATTTAAACTTTGTAAATAAAAAACTTACAGTAAATATAATTACTGACTTTGAAGAGAATACTGTTATAAACAAGATAAAGGAAATAATAGATTCAACAGAACCAGGACTTGATATACAAGTAGGGTCTACTGACAAAGTAAAAGATGGGACTACTGAAAAAGCAGGAGCTATAAATGATACAAATAAGAAAGAGTTAATTCCACTTATAATTGGAGCTCTTGTATATATTTTTGGTATATATCAAACAGCTACAGGTTATGAAAGTCAATTTAGCAATATAGTATTTATAGTTGCTTATGTAATAGTAGGTGGAGATGTACTTTTAAGAGCAATAAGAAATATATCAAAAGGAAGAGTATTTGATGAAAACTTTTTGATGGCTCTAGCAACAGTAGGAGCATTAGCAATAGGAGAATTATCAGAAGCAGTAGGAGTTATGCTTTTCTATAAAGTAGGAGAGTATTTACAAGGTGTTGCAGTTGGTAAATCTAGAAAATCTATAACTTCACTTATGCAAATAAGACCAGATTATGCAAATCTAAAAGTTAATTCTGAAGTTAAAGTAGTGTCACCAGAAGAAGTAAATGTAGGAGATATAATAGTAGTGAAACCTGGTGAAAAAGTACCATTAGATGGTGTAGTAGTAGATGGAGTTTCTATGTTAGATACTTCTGCACTTACAGGAGAATCAGTACTAAGAGAAGTTGAAAGAGGAGATGAAATTTTATCAGGTGTTATAAATAAGAATGCTTTATTGAGTATTGAAGTTACAAAGAGTTTTGGAGAATCAACAGTTTCTAAGATTCTTGATCTTGTTGAAAATTCTAGTATCAAAAAATCAAAAACAGAAAACTTTATATCTAAATTTTCAAGATATTATACTCCAATAGTAGTAATAGCTGCCTTATTAATAGCATTTGTGCCACCACTTGTAGTCTCTGGTGAGGTATTTAGTGATTGGTTGTATAGAGGATTGATATTCTTAGTTGTTTCTTGTCCTTGCGCATTAGTTTTATCAATACCACTTAGCTTCTTTAGTGGAATTGGATTTGCATCTAAAAATGGAATCCTTATTAAGGGAAGTAATTACTTAGAAGCTTTAAGAAGTGTAGATACAGTAGTATTTGATAAAACAGGAACGCTTACTAAAGGTGTGTTTAATGTAACTAAATTAAATCCTGAAGGTATATCAGAAGAAGAGTTATTAGAATATGCAGCTATTGCAGAGGTAAATTCAAATCATCCAATAGCAAAGTCTATATTAAATTACTATAATAAAAAATTTGATTTAGACACAATAGACAGTTATGAGGAAATAGCGGCTTATGGAATTAGAGTAAAATATAATGGTAAGCTTATATTAGCAGGTAATGAGAAACTTATGAAAAAAGAAAATATATCTTATTCACCAGCTAAAGAAGTAGGTACAGTAGTCTATATTGCTGTTGATAAAGTATACAGAGGTTATATAGTTATATCTGATGAAGTAAAAGAAGATAGTAAAAATGCTATAAGAAGCTTAAAAGCAATAGGAGTAAAAGAAGTTGTAATGCTAACTGGAGATAATGAGAAAGTAGCAAAAAATATTGCTCAAGAATTAGAATTAGATACAGTTTACTCAAATTTACTTCCTAATGAAAAAGTAGATAGATTAGAAGATTTATATGAAGGAAGAACTGAAAAAGAAAAAATAGCCTTTGTAGGTGATGGAATAAATGATGCTCCAGTTTTGGCTCGTGCTGATGTTGGTATAGCCATGGGAGGTTTAGGTTCAGATGCAGCTATTGAAGCAGCAGATGTAGTTCTTATGACAGATGAGCCTAGCAAGATATCTAAAGCAATTGAAATAGCAAACAAGACTAATAAAATAGTATGGCAAAACATAATATTTGCTCTAGGAGTAAAAATTATAGTTATGATACTAGGAGCTGGAGGAGTAGCTACTATGTGGGAAGCTATATTTGCTGATGTAGGTGTAGCACTTATAGCAGTAGTAAATGCTATGAGAGCTATGAGATAAGGTATAAATGTATGAACATACTATTAAAAAACATACAATTATATATTGATTAAGTATATAATGAGGAAAAGTATCAATAAGTTTATTTTAACTTTATTGATACTTTCTTTATTGATGCTTTTTTATATATAAACTTATATCCATTATGTTTATTTAAAGTGTTTATTTAGCAGGTACTTTTTATGTTGTAATTTTTAAAGTTATATAAAGTTATATAATAGATGATTTATTTTTATTAATAAGTTTAGATTAAGTTTAAATAAGAGGTATAAAAATTATAATACTTACAATTATGTGTATCAATAGCTATAATTTTTATAATAAAATGTATATATTAAAATGTTCTAAACCTATAATATAACTGCAATTCAACAAATTATGTAACATAAGATAGTAAAAAAATTAAAAAAATAATTTAAAAAAGCATTGACCAATTATTTTTAAGATGATATAGTATTACTTGTCCTTAAGAAAAGGGC
>NZ_JAGWCX010000133.1:0-2573 GCF_020657775.1 Clostridioides sp. ZZV14-6345
GCAGGAAATGCAGAAGGAGATACTAATGCAGGAGATGCAGAAGAAGATGTTAATGAAGTAATTGTAGAAGAAGATGCCACTGCAGAAGAGTCTATGTCTGCAGGAGACTTTAAAATTAGTGGTGGAGAAATAAATGTTGATTTTAAATTTGCAAGTGGCGTTTTAACTATTCTTAGTGGAAAACAAATGACAATTCAAAATAATAATCCAAATACTCCAACAAAACATAGGATTGTTATACCTAAAGATATAAAAGCTGAATTAATATTTAATGGAGTAAATATTAAAACCGCATCTGGTGGTAATAGCCCATTTACTTTAACACCAGATAAAGATGGTGGTGCATATGCACATATTATATTACAAGATGGTAGTGAAAACATACTAGAGTCAGGTGATTTATATTATCCAGGTATGAGAGCAGGAAAAAGTACTACTCTAATTATTGATGATTCTATTGTAAATAGAGATATTGAAGGAGAGTTTATAGTTCCTGAGAGTGGAAAAATTCCTAGAGATGTAACTCTAGAAAATGGAGACACGCTAAAAAAAGGAGATCGCCTTACACTACTAGATAGTAATAATAGAGGAAGTTTAAAAGTTGTTGGAAATTATTTTTCTGCAGGTATTGGTGGTGGAAATACTGAAAGTGGAGGAAATATTATTATTAATGGTGGTGATATAACTGCTATAGGTCAAGAATCGAGTGGTAATACGGGATATGGAGCTGGAATAGGTGGAGGTGGTAAGGGTAGTGGTGGAGATATCACAATCAATGGTGGTATTATAACTGCTAAAGGCGCATACCATGGAGCTGGAATAGGTGGAGGATACAATACAACAACAAGTAGAGGATTAAGTCCATCAGTAGTAGATCCTAACACAGGTTTTGGTTATAGTGGAAATATTACAATTAATGGAGGACTTTCCTATTCATATGGAGGGGCACATGGTAGTGCATTTGGAGATGGATGTGTTAGTAGAGGAACAGATAGAGGATATCGTGTACTTGTAACTGGAGGAACGGTTTTACCTTATACGACAGGATCAGGAAGTTGGATTTTTGACCTAAGTGCTACAACAGGAGATGTTATAGTAACAGGTGGTTCATTAAAAGCAACAACATTCAAAAGTCTCAATGGATCAGTTGCATACGGTGATTTAGAAAAGAAAACACACGTTTTTATGAGTAAAATATCTCTAACATATTTAGGGGAAGATAAAGTTGATACTACACTAGTTGAGGATTTTAAAATGCTAATTAATGGGAAAATTTATCCTTATGGAGCGCCTAGTTATACAGATGATCAAGGGATTCTTTACTTATGGTTCTCTGACCAATTTACTGGTTCTGAAGTATCTGTTGATTTAACTGTTGTAGATAAAATTACTGGAGAACTTCTAAAACCAGAGGATTTTTATATTAAAGATATAGGTTCAGGTTCTTCATTTTTAAAGCAATATGAAGAATTTACTATTGATAAGACTCCACCATATTTGATTAGTAAAAGATATGATGGATTACCATTTGAAAAAGACGTAGAAGAAGGATTTTTAGATTGGCTATTAAAAGATGGTGGTATTCCGATAACTACTCCTAAAGGTGAAAAACTTACAGATAAAAAATTTATGACTATTAGTTCTCAACGTTTAGATGATGAAACGATGCAACCAGATGTAAATTTAGGAAGTGATGACCTTACAAAACAAGTTGATGCTGGAAAATATCAATTAAGCGTTACATCGACACAGTTTTCTAGTGAATACCCTTTTAATGATGCTTATTGGGGGCATAGAGCATTTTATAAGGCAGAAATTATTCCTGCTGATGCAGAAACTTCATTAGTTGTAGAAGAGTCTAAAGTTAAAACTGATGTTTTTAAACCAACAGATACGTTTACATTAAATGCTACTGTTTCACCTGATAAGAAAGAAGGACCAGATTGTGCCTCTCCAAGAGGTTATGTACAATTCTATATTAATGGAAAGGAATATAAAGATCCAGTAGAATTAAAAACTCATAATAAGGGTAGTGGGAGTCATAATTATAGTACTGCATCTATTGAATGGAGACCTTTAGATAATAATCATCATATTTTTACTACTGAACAAACTATTACTGTAAAATATATTGGAGATGATATAAATTACATTGAAGGTAGTGAGGATGAAAAGAAGTTAAAGTTAGATATGATAAATGTAGATATAGATGGGGATGGAAAACCGGATATAAATATAGACACTGATGGGGATGGAAGGCCAGATATCAATATAGATACGAGTGGTGATTGGAAGCCAGATATTAACATAGATACTGATAATACAGGTGAATGGAAGCCTAGTACAGAAGGTGGAAATGGAGATGGTATTTGGAAACCTGATAAAAATATAGATACCAATGGAGATGGAAACCCTGATACAGATTATAATCGTCCAGCAGTAGATACAGATAATGATGGAGTAGATGATTATTGGAAGCCTGATAAAAATGTAGATACTGACTCAGGAGGTTATGATACAGGTAGTCCAGATCCAGATAACCCGGATCCAGATAACCCAGATCCAGATAACCC
>NZ_JAGWCX010000134.1:0-2474 GCF_020657775.1 Clostridioides sp. ZZV14-6345
GTATTATAAGTATAAGTGTAAAATACTGGAAGTGATTAAAAATAGAAAATATATTAAAAATATAAGATTGCAAAACAAACAATAAGGTGTAAAAGGTTTAAATGTAGATAAAAAGGAGTGTTAAAAGTGATATTAAAAGAGGATTTATTAAGAATTGGATTTGACACATACAGGGAAAATGTAGAGGATGAACTATTGGAAAATGATAAGAAATATTTAAATGACAAAAAAGAATCTGAAAGAGCTATGGACATATTATTGGATATATTGGGAGAAAAAGAACATAAAAAAATGCTAATTGATTTTGAGGAAAGTGTATTCGGAATAAATGTAATTGAAAAGGAATACGCATACCGAATGGGAGTTTTAGATGGATTTGACCTATCTGAATTTATAAGCCTAACTAAAAAACTGTGTTTGAAAAAGGGTTAAAAAATATATATTAAAACCGTCAGAAAAATAATTCTAAACAATGAATTATAATTTTATTAATGATATAATACTAATTAACAAAAAATAGAAAAAGAATGAGTATTTGTTTGACCGCAACCACTCATTCTTTCAACAATAAAATAATAGAGTCAATTAAAACTACTAAAGTTTAATTAACATGTAAACACATAGGATAAATATATCCTTTTAATATATTAATTATACGAGATTTACAAAAGAATGTAAATACATAGCTTGTGTTAAAACTTAATTGACTCCTAAAAGATAAGGGGGATAAGATGAATTGTTCTAATGCAAAGGATATATTATTGGATGATATAAATAATTTAGAAGTAATACATAGTAAGTCAAAAGGATACATAACATTAGCAAGTAAAAAAGAGCAAAAGTTTACACAATGGCACTATAAAATAAATGAGTTAGAAAATAAATATCATGAGCTTATAGACAATAAAGTAAATGTTTATATAAGTCATAATACTTTTTATAAACCACAGAGAAGGATTGAAAATATAAAAGAATTAAATGCAATATTTATAGATATAGATTGTTACAATACAAATTATACGAAAGAAGCAGTCAGATTCTTTATAGAAAAGGATTTAAATGGAATAATACCAAACCCAACTATGTTAATTGACAGTGGCAGAGGGTTATATTATGTATTAAAGCTTGAATCAGTACCAAGCAAAGCTTTACCGCTTTGGTATGCGATACAAAGATACATATATAATCAATTAAAAGAATTTGGAGCAGATGCGAAAGCCTTAGACCCTACACGTGTGTTACGAGCCACAGGAACAATTAATTCCAAGACACAAACAGAAGTTAAAATAATTGATTATGATGGATATACCTATACTTTGAAAGAGATACAAGAAAATTATTTACCAGAGCTAAAGGAAAAGAAACAGAAAAGTAAAGGCAGACCAAAAAAGGTTATTAGTTTATTTAATGAATATAGCTTATATCATGCAAGGCTTAATGATTTGATAAAAATATGTGAACTTAGAAGTTATGATATGGAAGGGTGCAGAGAGGTAACCTTGTTTTTATATAGATATTTTACTTGTTGTTTTATGGAGGATGAAGTACAAGCATTAGAATGTACCCTAGAGTTAAATAAACAGTTTGTAAAGCCACTGATGGAGTATGAGGTAGTAAAACATACAAAGAGTGCAGAAACGGCTTACAATGGCAAAAAATATAAATTTAAGAATAGCACATTGATAGATTTATTGGGAATAACAGAAGAAGAACAAAAATATCTTAAATCAATAATAGGTAAAAATGAAAAATACATAAGAAATAATCTAAGAAGACAAAAAAATAGAAGAAATGAACATGGTTTAACAAATAGAGAGCAAGAAAAGCAAGATAGAATATATAAGATACTAGAACTAAAAAATAAAGGGTTGAATCAAAGTGAAATAGCAAGAAATATTGGAATAAGTAGACAAGCAGTAAGTAAAATTTTAAAGTCTTTATAGTTTGTCAACTGAAATGGCTCTTTGTATTAAGGGGGACGAAGTCCTGCTTCCTTTTTGGTAGCTTAAGATAGTAGAAAAATAGAGGAAGAAATAAAAGAGCATGAGGAAGCTATTAAGGAATTTAAGAAATCAGCTATAGAACAACTAGAAGGACATAAAAAGTATCTAGTTGGCTATAGTGAAATTAAGAAGTCAATGACCAGCAGTAACTTATTAAAATATCATCATGACATGATGATATACAACAACATATGTCTAAAGCACTACATGGAACATGATTTATATAGTCTAATAATTAATAATAATTGCAGGAAAACAATAGACCTGTTCAGTGATTTTGTATTAGATAATAGTTATAGTATTGACCTTGCGTGGAAACTTGCAACAATGGGAAACAAGGGCAGATGGTCTATATTTGATAAGATAAATAAACTTATCTATAGAGAGCTTAAGGAGCAGTATCCTAATTTCGTAAATGATGAACTTATAGGAACAGTAGTTTATGATTATATAATTAAACGATTTGGAATA
>NZ_JAGWCX010000135.1:0-2454 GCF_020657775.1 Clostridioides sp. ZZV14-6345
AGTCACAAGTGTGCGTAGCTATTTTTTAATCAATTATATATCCAACAACTCTTTCATTGTTAACGAAATGTTACTTATTAAATCTGTGGCATTTACTGTATACATTGTGTTACTCAATTTATCTCCTATATAACCATGTATATATGCTCCACTAACTGTAGCTTCCAATACATCCATACCTTGACCTATAAAGGAAGTAATAATGCCAAGCAAACAATCACCCATTCCACCAGTTGCCATACAACTGTTTCCTGTAGGATTTATATATGTTTTTTTACCATCTGTTATGACAGTTTGATAACCTTTTAAAAGTACAACTACATTATATTTTTGAGCAAATTCTTTTGCAACATCTACTCTATGTTCCCTTATATACCCAATTGAATCTCCTGTCAACCTTGCCATTTCTCCCAGATGAGGTGTAATTACAAATCTATTTTTCCATTCTAAAAACTTATAGCATCTATCCTTCATAACATTTAATCCATCAGCGTCTAATACAATAGGGCAATTAGAATTTTCTACTATTTTAAGTAATTTATCAAATGTCTGATGATTATCTCCCATTCCTGGACCAAAACCAATTGCATCACTAGAACTAATTAATTTATTTAATCTTTCATCTTCAAAATTTAAGGTCATTGCTTCTGTAAGCCTAATAGATACCTTTTCTTGCACATCTTCACTACTAATTAACGTTACAAGTCCACTTCCACTCTTAACAGCAGATTCAGTTGCTATGAAACTTGCACCATAAAATCCTTTTGAACCTGCAACTATAGATACTTTCCCAAAATCACTTTTAAAACCATGTATATCTCTTTTTCTAATATTATTTTTTACAAAACTCTCATCAGTTATGAACTCATCATCATGGTATTTTCTTGTAATAAAATCTGGAACACCTATCTTTTCTACAACTACATCACCTATGAGTGAACTAGTATCATAGTTCAAAAAACCTCTTTTATAAAACTCAAAGCTAATCGTTTTGTTTGCTCTAATACAAGTTCCTAATACATTTCCCTTATCACTATCTATACCTGAAGGAATATCTATAGAATATGTATTTTTACTGTTATCATTTACTATATCAATAACTTCTTTAAAAATGCCAGTTATATCACGTTTTAATCCAGTCCCAAATATAGCATCTACTACAACATCACTTTTGGATACTCTATCTTTAAAAATTGTTAAATTTTTATTTTTTATAATATTTTGTTTCTCGACCTTAATAATTTTATCTACTTCATTTTCATCACCAGCATTTTTTTCACTTAAATCATTTTTATTAATATTTATAATATTAATTCCCATATTTAAAAGTACATTGTAGTTTATTTTAGAACATTCACTTAGTTTTTCAAGATTACCTACTAAAAATATGTCTACTTCTTTTCCCTTTGTACTTAAATGCCTCGCTATTCCAAGACCATCTCCACCATTATTTCCAACACCACATACAACTGTATAACTATTATATATCTCTATATCCATATTTTTCATTGCAGATATAACTGCATTTTCCATTAATACAATCATTGGAATACCTAATTCTTCTACACATGAAGTATCGACATTCCTACTTAATTTAGATGTACCTATTAGCATAAATTATCACTCCTATAAAGTTAAAGACTTCTTAAATATTTACAAATAAATATCTATTGAAGTCTTTCTAATCTCATAAATATCATAATAGAATCACTAAATAATAGAATTACTAAAACTAAAGTTTTTTAAAACAATTTAAAATAACAAAAAATTTTGAATTAAAATAATTATTTAATTTATTATACCATATAATTTGAGTTATTATGTTGCTTTAAAGCCTATTTACACTAAGTATCTCAATATTTCTTTATTTTTTACTATCTTTTGTAACTTATCTATATTTTTTATTTTTATTTAAAAAACAATAATTAAGAATACTACTGTATTCTGCACATAAAATTTTTTTTATTTAAATCCAATTTTCTGATAATTTGATAATTTTTCAAAATTTATAGTTGACTTTTATTTTTTACTGTATTAAACTAATTACTATACAAAACGGAAAACAAAATTTTCAAAATTATTAAATTAAAAGGAGAGGTAAACATGAAGACTTTATTAAACAAACAAGTACGATTTTTTAGTAGCCAATTTAGTTAGGGTTTGTAGCTAAGTTAAGACAAATTGTCATGACATAGATACAAACCCCTTAGGATTATGATTTTTAAGGATTGTATCTATGTTGGCTATAGTAATTGTTGTTAAAGTTTTTATTTTATCATCATAATATAGAGCCACATGGATTATACTGTGTGGCTTATTCGTGTTTTTGCCATACAGTTATATATACTGTGTGGCTTTTTTATATCAAGATTCATTTTTAAAATTAAATTAAAAAAATTATTTTAAAATATTTTCAAAGGGGTGTTTTATTTATGTCAGGTATTATATCTGTAA
>NZ_JAGWCX010000136.1:0-2433 GCF_020657775.1 Clostridioides sp. ZZV14-6345
ATGAACTTTTTAGTTCATGAGGCACTCTTTTTTTGTATGAAATCAAATACATTTTTATCATTTCAACAATGAAAAAGTGTCTTACCTGTATTTTAAGACAACCTCTTTATTCTATATCCTTTATACCCTTTATTTTTTGATGTTTATTTAAGTATCTATTGTTACTCATATATTTTAATAATTACTCTTAAAAAACTATCTAGATTCCTGCATGATATTATTTTCTTTAGTAATTAGCTTTTCTAGGGTTTTCCAATCTATTTCTTCCATATTTGCAAAATAATGCCCACTTCCTATACAAGTCAAATAGGACTTTCCATCTAATTCAAATGAAGAACCACCAATGCACTTTGGATTACATTTTTTGCAAGTACGAGTTTTGGTTATACTGTCTTTAATAGTTTTAGAACATTCCTCCACAGTATCCTTATATTTGTTTAGATGAAAAAGATTTGCCTTAACTCTCCACTTTTTCTCATTACACTCAATAGTAAATAAGCTACGTTTTGGTTTCTTAGTTGAATATACTATTTTATAAGAACGAGCACCTATTTTTGGTTCAATTTTACAATCTAGTGATTTACCAAGTTTGTGCAAATTACATGCAATATCATAATCTTTACCACTTAGTACCTCTAACATTTCTTCTGTTGTTTCTGCTGTTAATTCACTTTTGCTCATATTAAAAAATTCCCCCTATATAAATAATAATTTCATATGAAAATAATTAATATCAGTATATTAAATAAAGTTGTTAAAATCAATAAAATCACTACAATCTTACATTATTGGGCATAGAATGAGAGTTAATGATTTATTAGAAATAAGACTTAATAGTATGAAAATTCACTTAGACGTGGTACAATTCTATAAAAGATTTAAAACTAGGAAAGGAGAAAGTTGTTGAGATATAGCCAATATAACAATTTATTTATAGGTTGTAAATTTATTATGAGATTAATTAGATTGTTAAGTAAGACTATTAAAAGGTAGTTTTTTGGATTTTCAGCAATGGTGATAGGATATTGATAATTTTTTGGTTACTATTATATTTAGCTATTATATTTTCAATAGGCTCTATGATAACTAGAGTAAACAAGGTCTGGGTAAAGGTTTTATTATTTATAGTAGTTGGATTGTCAACTATAGTTCTTTCATACATAATAACTTGATAATTTAAGATTAAAAAACAACTTTTAATTTGTAAATTCTCAAAACAAGAATTCTCATGTTGGTAAATTTCTAGATATGAGAAAAAAATTGACATTATAAAAGAGTTATTTTAAAGCTTTTTTCACAAAAAAATTCAGAAGTAACTGTTTTGAATGACTTCACAAAATTTTATATATAAATAAAGTTTGGCATGTTAATTGCTTTAATAAAAGTTAACAAGAACACAAATAAACATAATCATCTAAGTGTTGATTATTTGAAGCTTTAGATTTGAATTTTAATCTAAAGTTTCGTATTGATATTGGTGTTTAGGAAATTTTATTTTCCTGTAAATATAACTTAATAATAGGAGGTGAAGTTATGTCAAAAGTAGTAATAGCTACAGAGAAAGCTCCAGGAGCAATTGGACCATATTCTCAAGCGATACAAGTTGGAAATATAGTTTCTACATCAGGTCAACTTCCAATAGATATGAAGACTGGTGAGTTAGTATCTGACCCAAAAGAAGCAACAAAAGCTTCTTTAGATAACGTAAAAGCAATATTAGAACAAGCTGGTACAAGTATGGATAAAATATTTAAAACTACAGTATTTGTAAAAGATTTAAAGGATTTTAATGATATTAATGAAGTGTATGCTACATACTTTAAAGAAAATCCACCAGCAAGATCATGTGTACAAGTTGCTCAATTACCAAAAGATGCAGTTTTAGAAATTGAAGCAATGGCAGTATTATAAGTATTATAACAATAAAACCAATAACAAAACTAATGAAAATTAAAAACTAATAAAAAAGTCTACAATTAAAAAAGTTTATATTAAAAAAGTCTATATAAAAATCTATCTAAATATTTAACTATTGAGCTTTTCTCATATGATGTATATTTTTGTGCTAAAAATATATTTGTTATATGCGGAAGGCTTTTTTGTATTTTATTATTGTATTGTGATTTATTTTTTTATTTGTATATTATAATTAAGGTAATCACTGTATAAAACAAGCTTTTTATAATTAATATTATGTGTTTTAATGCAAATATATAAATAAGTAATGTTTTATATATATTTTAAAAATTGACTATATGTTAAAATATAGCTAAACTTATAATTTGGTAAATTAAATTTTAATGGGGGAGACTATGTTAAGTAAATTAAAAGAATTTCAACAAGAAATGATAAAATACACTGAAACAGTAGCTAGTGTGTTAGATGTAGATATTGAAATAGTTGATTAAAAAATAGCTACGCACACTCGTGACT
>NZ_JAGWCX010000137.1:0-2296 GCF_020657775.1 Clostridioides sp. ZZV14-6345
GACTCTTTTTAGGGTCTTTTTTTATTGTTAATACTTCTTCTGTTATCCAATATTCATACTTTGCCATATCAGCATCTCATTTTGCTTGTTTTAGGAATAAAAAAAGAACACTTTCTAGTGCCCTTTAATATACTTTTATTGGTATTCTAAATTCTTTTGTTTCCATGTTATCAGCTGATAATACTACCTCTATATAAGCTTCTTTTTTAAGTACAACACAATTTTTAAAATTAAATTGCTCTATTCTAAAATTTATTCCTTTATGAATTGTCATATTATCTTTTGGGTGCCATCTAAGCTCACTATTTATTTGTTCAAAGTTATTATTTTCTCCAATATCTACTTCCATATTAATAAATTTTAAACTTAATACAGGGCTTTTGGCAACAATCGCACTTTCATTTTCTATTACAAAATCAACTAAGTTATTACTATGAATTTTAGTATAAATATCAGATTTATCATCTATGATATTTAAATCAAGTCTGATATACCCATTACCATTTTCATAATAATCACCAGCCATATTATTCTCATTATTTCTTCTATATTTTAATATCAATTTAGCTTTTTTATTAGATTCCATAAAAGCTATAATTGATATAATTAAGGCTGCTATTGCTGCAAATGATGCAATTAAAGAAATTAGATTTACATAGTTACCAATAAATTCATTAAAATGATTGAGCATATCTTTTTCTCCTTAAAAACATTACTTTATCTTATTACAATTGTATAATATTTTGTCCATGTATCTTTAATTTATTACACAAACTTATTATATAAAAAAAGACCATCTATCAAGATGATTCTCTAAACTAAGTATCTATGTTTTTGTTTATACTCTGTAACAGCATCATTTCATGCTTCTTGCTCTCTTATTCCTTTTTCTCTAGCAATTCTTTGTGCTATTTTTCTAACTAATTCAGCACTTTTTAATATTCCTATACTAATCACTTCCTTATCTCTACTCTACATTATACCATATAATAAACAATAAAGCTAATTTTTAGTCAAAAGGTTCTAAGATTAGTTTAAATCATTTCTATTAGTTCTTTAATTTTTTTATATGCTTATTTTGTAACTAATAGTGATATTGATATGGCAATAGTAAATAAAGATTTGAATATTTATTTCAATACTTTTAAAAAATGGTACAAATACAAAACATATTCAACAACGATTAGGTCACAGTAAAATAGCTACAACAATGAATACTTACTCTCATATAACACATGAAATAGAAATTTAAACAGAAAATATTTTAGAAGGTATTAGAATATAATTTGCACCGATTTTATAATATGGTGGCAAATCGGTGGCAAATTCATAATTTTTTATACTATTTATCATCTAATTCGTTGAAATTTATCTATTTAGTTACAGGAACTTGAATTTCAGTTACAAACTCCTCTACAATTCCAGTCTCATGTATATCTATCTTGTATATTTCTATAGGGTCAGCAATTATTTTATAATTATTTTCTTCTATAAATTTAAATACCTTTTCCATATATATCTTATTATTAGAATTACTTCCAGCGTAATTTAAAGTTACATAATATCCTTCATCAAAAACTATATTATATACTTTCTCATTGTTTTCTAAAAAGCAAAACACAGATTTAAACTCATTAAATATACCTTTATTAATTGCTTCAGTAGAAAAGGCAGAACCAATATTGTTGTTTCCAAGTATATTAAATCTATCTTCATATTCTTTTTGAAGTTTTTGAATTAAAAAATCAAAGTCTTCATCCCTTTTTATATCAGCATTTAATTCTAAAGCTTTTCTTTTTTCTATATATACAACCTCTATCTCATCTATTTTTGTATTTTGAATTACACTTTCAATTGAACTTAATCTTTTTATAATATTTTCCTTATGGCTTATAAGTTCATATATTTTTTTATCAATTAAATCAAGTTCCTCATTCAAAATATTTTTAGTAGACTCTATACTTCTGTCATCTAGGTATTCTTTTATTTTTTTCATTGGAAAATTCAAGCTTCTAAATTCTTTTATTAAATTGAGTTTCCATATATCTGATATGTTATACATTCTATATCCATTTTTATCTCTAACTGGCTTTAAAATACCAATTTCTTCATAATACATTAATGAATCTCTACCTATTCCATATATTTTAGATATCTCTCCTATTTTATAGTAATCTTTCATTTATATAATAAAATCCTCCATAATCCTATTTTTATTTTAAAATCAACATCATTATTCTCTATAACTATAGTTTTAGAATATACTAAAAAACCTTCTAAAACAATGATACAAAAA
>NZ_JAGWCX010000138.1:0-2088 GCF_020657775.1 Clostridioides sp. ZZV14-6345
TTAGAACTTAACACAAATAATGTGTTATAAAATAAATAAAATTAGGAGGTAGTAACATGTATAATATTTTAAGGAGAATGATTGAACAAAAAAATTATGAGACTAAAGAAGAGTTACAAACTAAGTTAGATGTGTTTTATGCTATGAATAGAATAAAGGAAAGTGAGTATACAGAACTAACAAATTTACTAAATAAAGAAGGAGCAGAACCTATAGTATAGGGAATGTTCCTTCTTTAATTTAGTATATATTTATTATTAATTATATATATAATAATGACATATGGTTAATAAATAAATTAATAGAATTTATAAAAAAATAAATTATAAAACTAAATATGATTGAGATAAATGTTTATCTCAATCATATTGATTAAGTATCCTTATTTATGGTAAAATTTAGTTATATGTAAATTAATAATACAGACAATTTAAAATATTTAAAACACTACAAATAAAAATATATTAAGTAACTAGAACTTAATAAGAAATGTAAACTATTTCAAATATGTATGATTATGTAGAAAAGTGAAATTTCAAACTTACAATTTTATGTTATAATAAATTACATCAACTAAGAAAGGATACTAAATAGAAACTATGAAAAGTTTTAAGCTAGATAATATAACTTGGTTAGACGGGTTGAGAGGAGTAGCAGTAATTATAGTTCTTGGTAGCCATTTTGGACATGCCAGAATGAATATTTTTCCTAATATTAATTTAATAGGTTTTGGTCAGTTTGGCATATATATATTCTTCTTTTTAAGCTGGTTTTTACTAAGTAGGCAATTTTATAAAAGAGAGGAAAAAATTACAATTAGATATTTAATTTCTTACTTCAATAAACGTATATTTAGAGTAATTCCATTGTATTACATTGTATTGATGATAGATTTTTATATTACTAAGGTATACTTTCCTGATCAAAATATAAACATGTTATTTTCCTGTATGTTATTAAAGGAAGCTCCTGGAGTTTTTAGGACTATTCCAATTGAAATTAAATCATACTTATTGTTACCAGTAGTGTCTGTTATATTTAAAAAATTATCAAAAAATAAAGAAGGATGTATTATTTTAATAATAACAGTTATAAGTATGGTATTTTTAAATATCTATTTTGGGGATACTAATATTTTAGGAACTTTAGGAATTGAAAAGTATTATATATATTTTATAGCTGGTTCAATCACAGCTCTTATACATGAAAAGATTAGAACATATAAATTTAATAATAATTTAATAACTAAGAGTGTACTAGCAATTTGTATAACTATGTTGGTAATTCAAATACCAATTATATGGATAAAAATATTTCCTGGTTATGCGTCAGTGTATGAAATAAATTGGGAAGAATTTTACCAATATAGGTATTTAATAGGAGTATTTATAATTCCAATAATTGTTCTTATAACATTGCTAGATGAAAAATCTTTTTTAAAAAAAGTATTAGATTCAAAAATATTAAGATATATTGGGAAGATAAGTTTCAGTATATATTGTATCCATATGTTAGTAATTAATGTAGTATTTTATACTTTTTTAGATTTTTCATCTTCTATTAAGTCAATAATAACATTAATAATTACTCTCATTTTTTCTACAATTACATATTATTTAATTGAAACTACATTTATTAAGATAGGACACAAATTAAATAGTAAAATTTATAATAAATAAAACTTTATTTATCTTTAAATTGGTTTATATAAAAGAAAATAAATAAAAATGATACTTTGTATGTATTGTAAAATTACAAAAAATAGTAAATGAATTATGTATAATATTTAAAAAAATGATTGAACAAAAAAATTATGAAACTAAAGAAGAGTTACAAACTAAGTTAGATGTGTTTTATGCTATGAATAGAATCAAAGAAAGTGAATACATAAAATTAACAAACATGATAAATAAAGAAGAAGTACCAAAAGAACCTATTATCTAAAACACACAGGTTCTTTTTTTATATCAATTTTAGTAGGAGGTCATCATGGAACAATTATTAACAGAATTAAGTAGTTTAGGAGCAATAGGAATATTATGTGCTTTACTATTCAAAAATACTATGCAGGAGAAAAAAGAAGATAGA
>NZ_JAGWCX010000139.1:0-1771 GCF_020657775.1 Clostridioides sp. ZZV14-6345
ACATACAATCGTTTATGATGGAGCAGTTGACAAGATACTTGCAACTGTGCTTGGCTGGGGTTATAATGATGGGAAAATATTGATATGTGATATAAAAGATTATGTACCAGGTCAAACAGAAAATTTATATGCTATAGGCGGTGGAGCATGTGAAAAGATAAGTTCTATTACTAAAGAACATTATACAATGCTAAAAGGTAATGATAGATTTGATACACTTCACAAAGTATTAGATTTTATTAAGAAATAGATTAGAAGGTAGCAACTAATTTACTAGTTGCTACCTTCTCTTTTTTTATTCTTCTTCATCAGCATAATCGTCTTCAATACTGTATAATTCTACCTCTTCAACACCGTATTTATCTTCAAGAGAAGCAACTTTAAAAATCCAATCTCTTCCGATTTTCTTGCAATCTTCACCAGTTTTAAAAGCGCCTCTTTTAATTGCACTTAATAGTGTAGCTTGAGGAACATTATATCTTTCGCTTGCATCAGCTAAAGATATGAAACCATCAAAAGTTGCATTTTCTTTTGCATTACCAGCGACTAACCCCATTTGATAGCATAGCATGAACTCAACATTTTCTACATTCATGAAAAGTTCTTCGGGAAAGCTTATTTTAGCTCCGAGGTAAGCTGGTAATAATATACTCAATATAGCGTTCCTATCTTGCATTCTGCAAGCAGAATTAAGTTGAAGTAACTTACTAACACTTAAAACTTTAGTTTTTCCTATTTCAAAACCCATATCGTAAATTTCTTTATTACTAATCATTTTAAATCCCCCTTTATCACGTCTATACATTATATATTAATCTATACACGTCAAAAAGTCAATATGTTAGTGTTTAAAAATATTTTTTCAATTTTTAACGTTATTTTTATTGACTTATGCACGTCTAGACGTTATAATATAATTAAAGATAAACAAAAAGGGGGATTTAAAAAATGAAAAAGATAACTAAAAAAGAAATAATAGAATTTGTAAGAGACGTAGTAGAAGAATATCGCGATTGGAAATTAGAAACATGTGGCTTCTATATAAAAGATAATGAATTAAATTCTTTTGTAAGCTTTGAAGGAAAAGGAATTGACATAAATGTATACAAAGAAAACTACGAAGAAATAATTTACATAGAAGATTATATAAAAGACTACAAGCGCAAGGAATACAGCTTAAAAGAAATAGATTCTATCATATATAGAGAAGTAAATGAAATGATTAGTAACTATAATGAAAATAAAGAAATGAAAATAAAATAAAAAAAATACTGGAGGAAATTAACTATAAGGGATTTAAATATCAATTTAATTTATATCGAAATGATATAATATCCAAATTATTTTAGATTAACTACGTGGAAATAAAAGCAGTGCATTCAATAATACACTGCTTTTTTAATGCTAAAGTTTTAGTTATTATGATAACTTAATCCTTCAAGTATAAACCCTACATTATTTCTGCTTCATCACTTTGCAATATTCCTTCTGTAAATTCGCTATCGCTTGATAATGTTACTTTTTTTCTTGCAACTGCTTCTATGATTGTTTAAAATAGTTTAATTTTCATATCCTTATCAAGTCCAGCGAATCACAAACAATTTGTTACTTCTTGTGAAAACTTATTTAATTCAGATTTAGTCATTTTTTCAGATAACTCTTTTCCAACCCCTTTTTTAAATTATAGTTAAAACATATTATTTAAACAATATTAATATATTGCAATAATAATATTAAAATATTACTCAAATATTATATATATAATATTTGA
>NZ_JAGWCX010000140.1:0-1749 GCF_020657775.1 Clostridioides sp. ZZV14-6345
TCACAAGTGTGCGTAGCTATTTTTTAATCAATTTTATTAAAAATAACAGTCTTCTCTTTTAAAGAAATTTTTCCAACTTGATATCCATATTCATTTACTTCTTTTTTATACTTCAAAAAAGAATGGTCTATCTCTATTCCAGCAATATTTTTTATTTCTTCAAAAGTTAATTTAAATGATGAAGTACCATTTTTCTTAACATATTCCCACAAAGAACTATATTTACTCATTTTATATCACTCCTTTTAAAATTATATCTTATCTATTAATTTATATTCTATCACTATTAATTTATAAAGTCATGCTACTTATTATTTACATACAAAAATATATAAATAATAAGCAACAATTTTTTATAATCATCATATTTTCTTCATATTAAATAAAATTTACTTGCAATCATTTACAGTTAAAATATTTTTAAAAGGAATTACACTCCATCATAAAATAAACTTTAATTATTCTTATTTTTGTTATGAATTATTCAAAACAATATGTATTTGTTGGAATACAAATCTAATAACTAAAAATTTTTACACATTTACTGCTTAAAAATCTTTTTATTGTGTCTAGGTTTAAATCTCTAATATCTTAGTAGTAACGTTTTCTTAACTTTCGTCATGAATGTCAATTCAGCTATAATTAAAGCTCTACATCAATCTTTTTACCACTCATTGAGCAGCAACTAATTTTTGCATTATCAATAGAAAATATTTCAAATTTGCCATCTCCTACAGAGTACATCTGACTTAAGCTTGGCATTATTTCAAGAGCCTTAGCTTGTGTTTCTTTTGATGTAACAAATACTGCTTCACCTAAAATACGTAGAGTATTGAGTTTTTGGTCTATACAGCAAATCTCAACCTTTGGATTAAAAATAAGTTGCTTAAACATATCCTTTTGGTTAGATGTGCAAAATGTAAGTTTCCCATCGTATTCCATAACGAATCCTAGAGGACGCACATGTGCCTGGTTCTTGTCATCGGCTGTTGCTAAATAATAAACTCCTGCTTTGTTTAAAAATTCTAATACTTTCATAGTTTTTACACCCCTTTTAAATACTTGTATTAAGGATTATCCTTTGATATAATTTTAATATAAAATACAAAAAAAACAAGTATGCAGTTTTTTCTGATAAAGTATAAAAAAGATACTAGTGTAAGTGAGGAGTAAATATAATGAATCTAGATAATGAAAAAAATATGACTACAAATGTTGAAGAATTAACCTGTCCAATACGTTATGCATTAGATATTGTTGGTGGTAAGTGGAAATTACCTATTATATGTATGCTAGCAGTTGAAAATCCAATTAGATATAGTAGCATAAAAAGAAAACTAGACGGCGTTACAAATACTATGCTAGCTCAATCATTAAAAGATTTAGAGTCTGATGGTATTGTTCATCGCAAACAATATAATGAAATCCCTCCAAAAGTCGAATATACATTGACAAGTAAAGGTAAAAGTATTGTACCTATTTTACAACAATTTGCTAATTGGGGAGCTACTAATATGCAAGAAAAAAATAAATGTGGACTTAATTGCAAAGAATGTAGAAAAATAAAATAAATTTAAGTTTGCTAAATTATTCGTATTATAGCTTATATCTTAGTTTATCTGATTGAATATAAAAAGGAGCTGTCGCATGAGCAAATTAACTTTGTTCTGTGACAACTCTTTTTTTACTTATCTTAATAGATATATTTTTAATTGTTTTATATAAAGTTTATGTTCTAAGTAAAATTAT
>NZ_JAGWCX010000141.1:0-1742 GCF_020657775.1 Clostridioides sp. ZZV14-6345
TTTAGCTACTAACTCATGACTAAAGTCACGAGTATGTGTAGCTATTTTTTAATCAAATAAAACTCCATCCATATCAAAAATAATTCCTTCTACTTTTTGCATACAATTCCTCCAATATTTTTTGATATAATTATATTACACTTTTTATGATTAATTTTACAACCCTCAATTTATCCAATTCTAATATCGTGAAATTGTAATTTTCAAAAGTTACACTTTGATTTACTTTAATATTTGAACCCAGCATATAGGATATCCACCCACCTATACTGTCAAATCCATCATGCTCTATATCAAGCCCAAAGTACTTATTAATATAGTTAATCGATTCAGTACCATCAACTAAATAAGAACCTGCTCCTATTTTCTTAATATGAGTCTCTTCTTTGTCAAATTCATCTTGAATTTCTCCAACTATCTCTTCTAGTATATCTTCTATTGTTACTACACCAGATGTACCACCATATTCATCTACAACTATAGCAAGTTGAAGCTTTTCTTTCCTTATTCTCTCAAGAGCCTTATCTATAGTTAAATTTTCAGATATATATATAATATCTCTCAATATCTCTTCTAGTTCAATTTTATTTTCATTTATCTTTTGATTATATAAATCCCTTATATGTACAAAACCTAGTATATCATCTTTATTTTTTCTGCATACTGGATATCTTGTAACACCTTCTTCTTTTAAAATAGCTAATACCTTTTCTTCAGAGTCGCTTTCATATATACATACCATATCAGTTCTAGGAACCATTATCTCTCTAATTTTCTTTTCCTCAAATTCAAAAATATTATCAACTAATCTTTGCTCTGATTCATCTATAAGCCCACTTTTATAACTTTCTTCCACTAATAACCTTATTTCATCACCTGTATGGGCTTCATCAACCTCATCAGCTTGTGAGTATCCAAATGGTTTAAGAAATAAATCAGTACTCAGGTTGAAAAAATATATTACTGGATATGTTAACTTGTAAAATCCTATTAATAGAAAAGATGTACTCAACATTATTTTTTCTGTATTATAAAGTGCTAAAGCCTTAGGAACCAATTCACCTATTACAACCTCCATCATTGTTATAATTAAAAAAGAAATGGAAATTGATATAGTATATATAATACTTTCACTAAGATTAAATATACTTACTACGGGTAAAATCAACTCTTTAACTGTAGATTCTCCCATCCACCCTAATGCAAGAGAACAAAGTGTTATACCAAGTTGACATGCAGAAAGATAGGAATTTAAATTGTCTTTTATTATTTTACATCTTTTTGCATTATTATTACCTTCAGCTATCATAGTATCTATCCTAGAACTACGAAGTTTTACCATGGCAAATTCACAGGCTACAAAAAAAGCATTTATCAAAACAAGTATTACTATAAGTGTTACATTTAATAACTCCCGCATAAAGTATTGGTTCTTATAATGTACGAAATCTATAAGAACTCAAAGTTCCCCCCTTATATTTTTAAGATTTAATTTATAATATATATTCTATCATATTTATTAATATATCTTACTTTATTACAAATAATTTTTATAAACTAAATAACCCCTTTTAATATTTATGACTGGCTATTTGATAAATATTAAAGGGGTTATTTAGTTATCATTTTTTATTTCTAAAAAATCTTTTCTCAAATGATTTAGTTATCTATTTATCCAATCTTTTACATAATTTAGTGATTAAAAATATTAATTTTTTCACTATAAAGTATAAATATTATCT
>NZ_JAGWCX010000142.1:0-1702 GCF_020657775.1 Clostridioides sp. ZZV14-6345
TAGCAAACCAAATCCAGATAATGGAGGAAATAGCAAAACAGATATAGATACAGATGGGGATGGAAAACCGGATATAAATATAGATACAGATGGGTATGGAAAACCAGATATAAATATAGATACAGATGAAAGTTTAGATAGTAATGTAGGTCAAAATGTACAAACAGGAGATCAAAGCAATATAATGCTAGATTTAGCATTAATGTTCATTAGCTCGTCTTTTTTAATTAAAAATCTAATAAATAAATACTTAAGACGTAAATAACATTTATTGTGTACATATTTATTTTATTGGATAAACTATAGTGGCTATAGATAGATTTGTGTAAATAAAAATCTATTTATAGTCATTTTTGTATTTAACTTTAAAGTTTTGAGATAATTTTCATATAGAAAAGAGAATTTTTTATTAAAAGAGATTAATGGAATTGATATCATTAATTCAATTTTAGTAATTATGTTTAGATACAGAGAGTCAACCAGTTAGTATAGAAGTTGTAAGTAGATGGGCTATAAACTCAGTGCTAATATATCCAAGATATGTATTAACTGATGTATCTAAAGTAATTACTTCCACAATTATCTGTTGGGTAACATTAATTTTAGCAAGAAGATGGAATTACAACTAATAAGCTATGAAAATATGAATAAATATTAGGTATTTAATTAGTAGGTTATATTGTTGCTGGAGATGATAATAAATATTTTAGTTTTAAAGAAAATTTTAAAATATAAGAATTTTAGCTTAAATAAATTAGGATAAGACTTTTTCTATATTTTAAACAAATTAAAACAAAGAAGTTTTAATTTGAGACCGAAAAGTTTTTGAAAAATAATATATATCCTAAACTAAATATTAGATGAAGCATTAGATAAAGCGACATTAAAGTTAAAAATGTATTCAAATCAAAAACAAGAAGACATTTTAACAAACCATTTAATCGCTCTTGAAGTAATAAAACCAATTGGGAAAATATCTATAGAATCAGTACTTAAAAAATTGGAAAATAGTATATTAAAGAAGCTATCTGTAGAAATCAACTATCGTACAGGTCGTGAAGCAAAATCAAAATATAGAATTATAAATCCATATGGAATTGTTCATTGGAATAATAATTAGTATAGATTGCTTCTTAGTGAACTTAAATTTTATTTAAATTTAAATTCTAAGCTACTTTCTCTATAGCCAATAGATAAGTATTAAAAAATTATCATATATGTAATTAGTACTTATAGCAACACAAATAGAGCTAATAGTTCCTATAATAAAATTTATCATTAGTTACATATAGGATAAACATCCTTTCTGCTTACTGTAGGAAATAGGACTATATGAAACTGCCACTCATAGATTGCAATTTATTTGAAAAAGTTATATATTTATAACATAAAGTATTATAAATATATAACTTTTAAGGAGTGATTTTATATGTCTAAATCAGAAACTGGTGTAAGAAAAGATTATATTGGAATTACTTGTAATAACTTATTTTTTTATAGCTGTATTAGCCACTAAGTATATTTTTAAAGGTCCAAGTACTGCTTCTATTCCAAGGTTGAGTTGGCTAATAGTTTTTGGATGTTATTCAATTGATAATAAAAAATATAATGATTTAGTTGGTGAATCATCTGAATTTATACTATCAAAGGTTAATAAAATTGCAATAAAAATAATGATATATTCTATAGTAATAATAGCTAT
>NZ_JAGWCX010000143.1:0-1551 GCF_020657775.1 Clostridioides sp. ZZV14-6345
TATTTGGATACTGATGATAAACATTATGCTTGTGAAGAATTTATAGCAATAAAGGAAAATACAGAATATGTATTTTATGGATTGAATGGTAATAGACAATATTATGATTCAAATAAAAATTTTATACAAGGTATATCTTCTCCAGAACGATATTTCCAATTAACAAAAAATTCAAGTTGGAGATATTGGGTTGAAAAAACACCTAGTAATGCACATTTTATTAAAGTGACATTACATAGAGATAATTTAATAAATGGTAAGGCCATATTATTTGAAGGTAATAAATTTAATAAAAAGACTATTCCATATACTCTTAGAAGTTTACCAAATGGTACAAAAGATGAGATAGTTTATAAGAATAATAAATATTACTTAATAAAAAGATGTGAGGAACATACTTATACTGATATTGGAAATCTTAATTTATCACATGTATATGATAATACTCTGCTATTCATGGGAACATTAATTCCTCAAGCCGTTGTAGCTAGTTTAGACACAGCATATGTTCTATGTGATAATTTAAATGGAAAAAGTAGAAATGATTTCAATAGTAATGACACAGAAGGATGTTCAACTACTGGTGGTGGCGATATAGCATTTAGAATATTGAAAAGTAAACTTTCTACACAAGATGGAAATGGGTTTAGTGAATGGATAAAAAATAATCCAATAACTATTATATATCAACTTGCAAAACCACAAGAAATTGAACTTACAACATTAAACTTAGAACAATATGATAATCAAACTAAATTTATTTGTAACTCAGATACTGTTATACCAAACATAAGTTTTGAAAGTACACAAAATTTAGGTAGTCATATAGAAGCTATAAGAAGCAGTATAGCAAATATAAGTCATATTCAGTCTAACTCTAGAATTATAGATTTATCTAACAAATTATTGAATGGATGGAAGAGAACTGTTTCAGACAATGATGGGTTTATAATAAGTAAAAATGGAAATCAAGTTAGTTTTCATATGCGTATAACTGGTGGAATAATTACAGATAGTACTGCATTATTGAAACTTCCTGATGGATTTACACCTAAGACTTTCTATGTTTTTCCAATATTTACAACCCAAAATAATCAATTAGTTCAAGGCTTTATGTATTTTAATTTTGCAAATGGATACCTTCAAATTACGCAATTAGGAAGTAATGCAGATATATATAGTTATGGAACTTATTTTATTGAATAAGAAAGGAAGAAATGTATGTTAAATTTAAAAGAAAAAAAAGATATTTTAATAGAATATGGTTTTGAAAATGACTTAGATAACATAGATAATTACTTTGTTACAGAGGATAAACAGTTATTTACTCCAGCAATAAAAAATGGAGAGATTAAAACAGGGAAAGAGGTTTACGATGAATGGTTAGAGTTACAAAATAATCCACCTAAACCACAACCAACACCCGAAAAAAAAAATGCGGATAAAATTACAATTTTAATAGAAAATCAAAAACAGCAAGATAGTTTATTAGTAGATAATGCTTATAGAATTGCTATGTTAGAACTTAACACAAATAATGTGTTATAAAAT
>NZ_JAGWCX010000144.1:0-1506 GCF_020657775.1 Clostridioides sp. ZZV14-6345
TCATCTGATGGTGGTACTGGTGGATTTATCACTGCATCATCTGATGGTGGTACTGGTGGATTTATCACTTCATCATCTATTGGTGGTGATGGTTTAGGCTTATGTCCATTTGTATCATCTGATGGTGGCACCGGTGGATTTACAACATCATCCGTTGGTAGACCTATGTTAAAGTTAACTTCTTGACCATTCTTTTTCTCTATTGTATAGCTTAATAAGTTTTGCTTACTAGATGGTAATAAAGATGAATGGTCTTTTTGTCCTAAATCAAATACTGCCTTATAATATTGAATAGCTTTTGGAAAAATATAATCATAAGATACAGCAGAAATATTAGCCTTCGCATCTGGCTTTCCAACACTCTTAAGTTTAAATTTATGTTGTGTTGAAACTTCTATTTCACCTGTACCTATTATGTTACCATTTTCATCATAAGCAGTTACTCCATCTGGTAATCTTAACTTTACTACACCACTATAACCTACCAAGGCCACAGCTTCTGTTTCATAAGTGCCATCTTCATTTTTTTCAAATTTAATATCAGTTAAACCATTGCTTAAACTAGGTTTTCCTGTATCATTTGGCTTTAACTCTTCACGACCTGCTTTTAACAATGCTTCCAAATAAGCTTTTACATTTATCGCTACTTCTTTCTTCTTTTGATACTCAGCTCTTTCTTCTTCAGTTTTTGCATTTTCTATAAATCTATCACAAAGGTCTATAGAACCTTGATACTGATTAAGTCTTTCTTGTTCATCTATTTGTCCAAGAATAATCCAAATTGCACTTTGAGTAGCTGAGTAAGTCATTAATTCATTTTCTTCTCCACCTAAATTAAATTGTTGCTTATATCCAAATCCATCAAATTCAGAACCTGCATATAGTATAGATTTAACTGCATCTTCATTTTGATTTTCTTGACCATTAAAATCTTCTGCTGGCAAATATGGGCTCTTCCCATCACTACTTGGAGGTTTTAAATGGTTATTATAACAAAATGCAGTTTGCTCTCCATCTTCACCTTCTATCACATATTTGTTATCTTTTGTACTTGCTCCTATAAGACCCTCTATTACATAGTCAAAAGTTAAAGTCTTCGTAATATCATTAAATCTTATATCATAATAAGACCTATCTGAACCATCTGTTTCTTTTAGCAAACAAGAATTTTTTACTTTTGCTTTTTTATCATGCCATAAACTGACAAATAAGTCTTTTTGGGTAAGTACTTGGTTAATTTCTGATTGTTCATCTGCCTTTACATTTTCTTCATCTTCCCAAAAGTTATATACTATTTTATTTATTTGAGATAAAGTCATATCAAGAATTTTATCAATATCTTGTTTTAAACTCATTTCTTCTATAGCTATTTCTTCTAATGGCTTTTCTTCTTCTGGAATTTGACCATCTAATGGTTTTTCTCCCTCTGGTGTTTGTCCATCTGATGGTTTCTCTCCTTCTGGTGTTTGTCCGTCTAATGGTTTCTCTCCTTCTGGTGTTTGTCCA
>NZ_JAGWCX010000145.1:0-1480 GCF_020657775.1 Clostridioides sp. ZZV14-6345
ATGAACTGGAACCCTATTTTTGGACAAATTTTTAAACCACTCCAAAAATAGGTTTTTTTATTCTCTTTTTTCAAATATAATAAAATTAAAAACGAGGAAAATATATGAAAAAATATTATTCAGAAGATGTCATAAAACTTTTAATAAAAAATATAAATATAGAAAAAATGACCAACAATTCTATTGTTTTTACAAAAGAATTTAAACTACATGCTGTTAGAGAAAATCTTGAAAAAGGTAGATTTCCAAAAGATATATTTTTAGAAGCAGGTATTGATTTAAAAATAATAGGATTTGATAAACCAAAAGATTGTCTTAGAAGATGGAGAAAAATCTACTTAAAACAAGGCGAAGCCTCTCTTGTATCTAAATCAAGTAGAGAATTAAATCTAAAAAAGAAAACAAATATAAAAGATGAGTTAAAACGAGCAAAAGCGAGAATCAAATATCTTGAAATGGAAAATAATTTTTTAAAAAAGATAGATGCTCTGGAAAGGACAGTGATAAAATAAATAAAATTTATGGAAATGATAAATATATTGTAATAAAAAATACCTTTGAACAATGCATAAAATTAAACAAAGAGGATTATTCTTTACCTAAAGTAACAATAAAAGAACTTTGTAAAATAGCTAATGTAAGCCGTTCTGGCTACTATCATTGGTTAAAGCGATATAATGGTTTAGATAAGGATTTTAATGACTATACTTTAATAAAAAATGTCTTTGAATCAAAACATAAAAAGGCTGGATGGAGAGTAATAAAGATGGCTCTTGAAACTGATAACATAATAATGAATCATAAGAAAATAAAAAGAATAATGAAAAAATATAAATTAATGACAAAGGTTAGAAGAAGGAATCCATATAAAAATATTGCCACTGCAACTAAAGAGCATAGAGTAATGAAAAATATTTTAAAAAGAAACTTTACACAAAGCAAACCTTTAAAAGTTTTGCTTACAGATATTACCTATTTACACTATTCAAATGGAAATATAGCGTATTTAGGTGCAGTAAAAGATGTTGCAACAAGAGAAATACTTTCTTATCATATCTCTCAAAATTTATCTATGGATTTAGGTCTACGACCAATTAAAGATATAAGTGATAAGTATTCAAAAAATGATTTGGAAGGTTGTATAATTCATTCTGACCAAGGAATTCATTATACATATCCAGAATTCATATGTGCATGTAAAAAAGCTAATTTAATACAGTCTATGTCAAGAAAAGGAAATTGTTTGGACAATGCTCCAATGGAGTCATTTTTTGGTCATTTAAAAGATGAAGTTGATTATAGAATGTGTAGAACCTTTGATGAGGTAAAAAATCTTGTATCAAATTATATAGAGTATTATAATAATAAAAGAAAACAATGGGGATTAAAAAAGATGACTCCTGTACATTACAAGAATCATCTTATGGTTTCATAATCATTCCGTGGTTTTTTAACTGTCCGATATAAAGGTCTCAGTTCA
>NZ_JAGWCX010000146.1:0-1398 GCF_020657775.1 Clostridioides sp. ZZV14-6345
AACCTTGAAGCACAAATTATTTTACATTACCTTCTATCTATAAAATATTTATATATATAAATATTAAAATACGATTAACTATTAATTTAGTTAATCGTATTTTTAGTTTATTTAATGAAGATTTTATTTAACTACTATCTTATTTATTCATTATTATTCTATCTTATGAACATCTTATTTAAATACTATTCTATCTTATGGACATTTATTTAATTACTATCTTATTTAATTATTATTCTATCTTATGAACATTTATTTAATCACTATTTTACTTAGCAAGTATTTAATTTGAAAGAGCATACTTTTTAAGTTTACGCCAGAGTGTAGTAGTACTAATCCCTAATTGACTTGCAGTAGCAGATTTTACTCCATTATTTTTCTCTAATGTTTCAAGAATTAATTTTTTTTCATAATCAGCAATTTTATTATCCACCAAATTAGGAGAATAATCTATTGTAGGAGCTGAACTTATATCCTTTCTAAAATGTGGCTCAGAAATTAATATATCAGAAACTAAATGCTCATCTATAAAATTATCATCACACATAACTACCAATCTTTCTACTATATTTTTTAATTGTCTTATATTACCAGGAAAGTCATATCTACTTAATATTTTAAGTGCAGAATCAGATATTGAAACTGGTTTGTTGTAATGAGATATAATAGAATATGTTAGTTGCTCGATATCTTCTTTTCGCTCTCTAAGAGGAGGTAAATCCAGTTTCAACACACAAAGCCTGTAAAATAAATCTTCTCTAAAATTATTATTATCAATCTGCTCCACTAAATTTTTATTAGTAGCTGTTATAACCCTTACATTAATAGGTACAACTTTAGTATCACCTATCCTAGTAACTTCCCTCTCCTGTAGTACTCGAAGCAGTTTGACTTGAACATCTTTAGAAATTTCTCCAATTTCATCTAAAAATATAGTACCATTATGTGCCAATTCAAAGACACCTGCTTTCCCCTCATTTCTAGCACCTGTAAAAGCACCTTTTACATACCCAAATAGCTCACTTTCAAGTATATTTTCAGGTATAGCTGCACAGTTTATAGCCACAAAAGGTCCATTAAATCTATTGCTGTAATTATGGATACTTTGAGCAAATATTTCTTTACCAGTACCAGATTCTCCAGTAATTATAATTGTAGAATCAGATTTAGCAAATTTCTTTGCCATATTTACTGAGTGCATCAATGAATCACTTGAACCTAATATATCGTTAAAATTACTCTTTGCAAAATGAGATTTTGAAATCAGACTCTCTCTTATTTCTTTTTCTGTTGATTGAATGTTTTCTATGTCTTGTATAGTTGCAACACATCCAAAATGTAGGTTGTCAATTATAATAGGAAAACACTGAACCTCCCATGACTAAAGTCACAGGGTTC
>NZ_JAGWCX010000147.1:0-1396 GCF_020657775.1 Clostridioides sp. ZZV14-6345
GCTCTACGACGAGCGCGGCAACGCCTATTTCGGCGTGGACGAGGATATTCGCCAAAGGCTGCAAGCAAAGCTGATGAGGGCAATCCTCACATTTCGGGCTGAATAACTGCACCCGATAGCGAAACGTCTTAACCCCTTTTCCGTTTCGCGTCAATCCGCAGCAGCCCCGTAAGCACCTTGTCAAAGAAAGCGACGCAAGATAACGGCGACGCAGTATAGGGCAAATCGGGTACGTCCTTTTTGCGCCGAGCCATACGGCGGGTGCGCCATGACGCTTTTCCCCTACGGGGAAAAGCCGAGCGACCAACACCAACGCCGGGAAGCAAGTTAGCAGCTTGTGGGCGACGACACGCATTGAGGGTAGACAAGCCTTTACAGCCACAGTCCGAGCGTTCAGAGCGTCGCAGGCAATGGGTAAAGCTGCCTTAAATGAGCAGGGGTGAAACTCCCGCGAGGTTGTGCTAACAGCCGCCCGATTAAAGCCTTTTTTCGTAATTGACCTTTTAGCCATTTTACGAAAGGGGGTATTCCTATGGCAAAAAAGGAAATGACAAGCCCCGCTATCCCCGTATTCCCTATGTTAAAGACCGTTGAGCAAATGAGCAGGATTAGCGGCATTGGGGAAAACAAATTGCGCGAGCTTATGGATAGCGGCGAGCTTGAATATATACAGAATGGAAACCGCCGTTTGATTGCTGACGCTGCTATTTGGGATTGGTACCACAGAGCAAAGCGAAAAGCAAATCCTCCGGCAGGACAGGGAGGTTAAGCTATGGCGGTATCAACAAGGCAAGTCAAAAATAAACGAGACAGCAACGGCGTACTGACCGGGCGACCCGGTACAGTTTACGACGTGAATATAAAGTACACCGCCCCGGACGGGAAAAAGAAATCCTATGCAAAAAAGGGCTTTGCCACCAGAAAGGAAGCGATACAGCATGAAGCCGAAGTAAAAACGAAGCTCCAAAATCCGGGGCAAATCGCTTCAATCACTTCACAGCGGAAACAGACCGTTGCAAGCTACCTTAACGATTGGGTGGAGGGCTACGCCAGAGTGAACTTGCGCCCCTCAACCTATGACGGGTACAAAAGGACGATTGCAAACTATATCAATCCATATATCGGCGGTGTTGCCCTCAATCAACTTACCCCCGCTATGGTAGACAAGATGTTTCAGCAGATTATCGACAAGGGCTTGAAACCGTCCACCGCAGCCGGGGCAAAGCGTGTTTTGAGCGTGGCGTTGAGCCATGCCCGAAAATACCGTTACATTGAAACCAACGCGGCAAAGGACACGCTTACGAAGTTTGGAAAGAGCGACAAGACGCCCGACCCTTACACGCCGGAACAGGTGAAAGACCTCATGCAGCGCGTAGAGGGTACTGTTTGGGAAATG
>NZ_JAGWCX010000148.1:0-1328 GCF_020657775.1 Clostridioides sp. ZZV14-6345
AAAAGAAATACTGGTAGCAAAACAAAAGGTGTAAATGGACACACTATTAAATATTTAGAATATTTATCTAAAGACAAATTAATAAATATTGTGCGACAGAGATTAAGTTATTACAGACCTAATCCTGTAAGAAGAGTGTTCATACCAAAAAGTAATGGAAAACAAAGACCATTAGGAATACCTACAATTGAAGATAGACTCATTCAACAATGTATCTTACAAATATTAGAACCCATATGTGAAGGTAAATTCCATAAATCAAGTTTTGGGTTTAGACCTAACAGAAGTACACATCATGCAATTGCAAGGTGTCAGCATTTAATCAATCATAGTAAAAATCATTTTGTAGTTGATGTAGATATAAAAGGGTTCTTTGACAATGTAAATCATGGTAAATTAATGAAACAACTTTGGACTATTGGTGTAAGAGATAAGAAATTATTGTGCATAATAAGCAAAATGTTAAAAGCAGAAATGGTAGGTGAGGGTATACCAACTAAAGGTATACCACAAGGAGGAATATTATCTCCACTACTTGCAAATATTGTACTTAATGAATTTGATTGGTGGATTTCCAACCAATGGGAAACTAAAACTACTAATCACATATACAAACAACCAAGTTCTAAGATAGTTGCACTTAAAAATAGTAAGTTAAAACCATGTTACATTGTTAGATATGCAGATGACTTTAAGATATTTACTGATAGCAGGACAAATGCTAAGAAATTATTTATGGCTTCCAAACTTTGGTTGAATGACAGGCTTGATTTAGAAATTAGTGAAGAAAAAAGTAAAGTAACTAATTTAAGAAAAAATGGGTCGGATTTCTTAGGAATAAGACTACGAGCAGTGTCAAAAGGAACATCTCAATTAGGATATGTTTCTCAAAGTAAAATAGAGCCTAAGAGAAAATCGAAAATTACAGAAGTATACAAGAGTAAGTTAAAAGATTTAAGTAAAAGTCCAAGTATGGATAAATCTAAAAATCTTAATGGATTTACATTAGGAATTCATAACTACTACAAAGTAGCAACTGATGTAAGACAAGATTTTCATGACATAATGTATTTAGTGTATGGTAAATATAAAACTCTTAAACGAAGGCATATAATAACCGAAAAAGGTGAAAAGAATGAAGTATTTAAGACATTCTATAAAGGATATAGTGGAAGTTTAGACAGATGTTGTAATATAACTTTATATCCGATACCATTTGTACATTTTACAAAGCCACTACAAATTCATCCAGAGGTTACACCGTATACTGAAATTGGTAGAAACCGAATTCATAATACATTAACCGTAGTATTACCACAAGAATTAGA
>NZ_JAGWCX010000149.1:0-1174 GCF_020657775.1 Clostridioides sp. ZZV14-6345
GTTCTTCCACCTTCTCTTATTGAGAATCTTAATCCCTCTTCTACAACTATTGAGTTTATTAAGTCTACTTCCATTGTTACGTTATCTCCAGGCATTACCATCTCTATTCCTTCTGGTAACTTACAAGCTCCTGTTACGTCTGTTGTTCTAAAATAGAATTGTGGTCTATATCCATCAAAGAATGGTGTATGTCTTCCACCCTCTTCTTTTTTAAGTACATATACTTCTGCTGTAAACTTTGTGTGTGCCTTTACTGATCCAGTTTTTGCTAGTACTTGTCCTCTTTCTATTTCGTTTCTTTGTACTCCTCTTAATAATGCTCCTATATTATCCCCTGCTTGTGCTTGGTCTAATAATTTTCTGAACATCTCTACTCCTGTTACTACTACTTTTCTTGGAGCTTCTGTTAATCCTACTAACTCTACTTCGTCTTGTACTTTTAATACTCCTCTTTCCACTCTTCCTGTTGCAACTGTTCCTCTTCCTGTGATTGAGAATACGTCCTCTACTGGCATTAAGAATGGCTTATCTGTATCTCTCTCTGGTGCTGGTATATACTCATCTATTTGCTCGAATAATTCTACTATCTTATCTCCCCACTCACTCTTTGGATCTTCTAATGCCATTAATGCTGATCCTCTTACTATTGGAGTGTCATCTCCTGGGAAATCATATTCTGTTAATAAATCTCTTACTTCCATTTCTACTAACTCTAATAACTCTTCGTCATCTACCATGTCACATTTGTTTAAGAATACTACTATATATGGTACACCAACTTGTCTTGATAATAGTATATGCTCTCTTGTTTGTGGCATTGGTCCATCTGTTGCTGAACAAACTAATATTGCCCCGTCCATTTGTGCTGCTCCTGTTATCATGTTCTTAACGTAGTCAGCATGTCCTGGGCAGTCAACGTGTGCATAGTGTCTGTTTGGAGTTTCATACTCAACGTGTGCTGTTGATATTGTGATTCCTCTTTCTCTTTCTTCTGGAGCTTTATCTATGTTTGCAAAGTCTACTGCTTCTCCTAATTGGTATCTGTCATATAATGTTTTTGTTATTGCTGCTGTTAATGTAGTTTTACCGTGGTCAACGTGTCCTATTGTCCCTATATTAACATGAGGTTTTGTTCTTTCGTATTTAGCTTTAGCCATTTTGAATTTCCTCCCTT
>NZ_JAGWCX010000150.1:0-1134 GCF_020657775.1 Clostridioides sp. ZZV14-6345
TTATACAATGATAAAGGGTAATGATAGATTTGATACACTATACAAAGCGTTAGATTTTATTAATAGGTAGATAAAAGAATTGTTTATTTAAATAATTATTCAACAGAATAATAAAAGTTGCCAAACAAAACTATTATAATTATGTGTATTTATATTTTTGTTTGGCTAAGAAGATTATTTTTTCTTGTTGTTTTCAGTTATTTTTTTATGATACTTTGTTTTGATGCTTCATCAAGATTTGCGCGAATATTTCTTAAAATATGAATTACTAAATCAGAGTAAGTAATAGTTTCTTCATCTAAGATGGTCATGCCCTTCTATTTTTTTTTGAGTATGCTAAAAACAAAGCATCTATACCTCTAAAATTATGGAATTGTCATCTGGAATTTTATGTAAGTCTACCATCTTATTAGTGGTAGGAATTATATGGAAGTTATATGAGTCTAATAGGGACAAATCATTTATCATGAAATATTTCTGACAGTCATTTAAAAAAGTATTCATCTTTTCTATTTCATAGGGATGTAATTCATCTAGTTTATAATTAGATACAATTCGGTCTTTCAAAGTTCTCCAAATTACTGAAACGGAAAAATTGAAAATTTTTTCATTTAATTCAATTGGATTAAGTTTATTTTTAGTAGCTTTTTGAAATACTTCTCTTTTAAAGTAATCTTCAAATTTACTAAACATATCCTCGCAATCACAACATGGAAATGGCTTATGTTCTCCATCCTGCATTGGTTTATTTACATCCATATTACTTCTAACTCTTTTTGTTGGGGGATTCTTTTTTATATATCTGTAAATGAACTTTGGTATTATATAACTATCTTTTAATGGTTTTTCTTGACTACATAATTTACATGTTATAATATTTTATCCTTCATATTTTAATATATTTAAACTATGTCAATAAATATATTAATACAATTAAAGAAAGAATTAAATACTTATGATATAATAAAAAAATAGAAGTGTACTACTAATACACTTCTATAGCTACAACTAAGCATTCTCATGAGTGGAATTGCTTTTTTCATTATTATCTGATTCGTCGATAATTATCTTTATATATACTAACAATAAAAAAAGACCCTCAAAAGAGTCTTTCCCGAAAAATCTATATATTAT
>NZ_JAGWCX010000151.1:0-1095 GCF_020657775.1 Clostridioides sp. ZZV14-6345
CATATTATTAGGCATATTGTTAGGCATACCCATATTATTATTCATGTTACTAGATGTATTATTAGGCATACCCATATTATTATTCATGTTGTTAGACATATTATTAGGCATACCCATATTGTTATTCATGTTGCTAGACGTATTATTAGGCATATTATTTGTAGTAGATGTATTGTAATTCATATTTCCGGATGTATTATTTGTGTTAGGCAAGTTGTTTGGAGAATTACTACTTTTAGGATAATTATTTACGCTATTAGGATATAGGTTATTTGTGTTCTGGTTATTAGGTATTTTTGTATAACCATTAGAAATTTGAGGGTCATTTCTCAATTCATCTTGGGGAATTTCTTCATTAGTAATATAATCTGCATAGTTCGCTGGGTCTAAGTAAGGCATGTAACTAGTATCCAAATCCTTTTTTTTCTTGTTACTCATATTAAACTTGCACCTCCTAGAAAACTATAAAAAAGTTTACAAAAACTTATTCTAATAATATATATATTAAAAAAGTTTATAATATGTGCATTCTAATTGTTATTAAATAAAATAAAAATTATTGTTGCAAACTTAAAAATAATAGCATATAATGAACATATGAACAGTTATTCATATATTATAAATAACGGAGGATTAAAAATGAGAGAAGAGATAAATGATTGTAATTGTAATGTAATACATGAAGAAATAGTAACAGAAGCTAAATCAACTATGCCAGATGAAGAAATGTTATATGATTTAGCAGAATTATTTAAAGTATTTGGAGATACTACTAGAGTAAAGATATTATATGCATTATTTGCAAATGAAATGTGTGTATGTGATATAGCGAGTTTATTAAATATGACTCACTCTGCAATATCTCATCAACTTAGAGTATTAAAGCAGGCTAGGTTAGTAAAGTTTAGAAGAGAAGGAAAGACAGTGTATTACTCATTAGATGATAGTCATATAAGTCAGATATTTGATTGTGGATTAAATCATATTAGAGAGACTTATAAATGATAAATGAGAGGAGTGAATATATATGGAAGCAAATAATCTAATTAAAAAAGAATTTATATTAGGAGGATTAAACTGTGCACATTGTGCAGA
>NZ_JAGWCX010000152.1:0-1055 GCF_020657775.1 Clostridioides sp. ZZV14-6345
ATAACATCCCAGTTATTTCTCCAGATCTTAATTGCCGAAGGGTACTGTTTACCCCATTTTTCATCTATTTTATCTAAAGCCGATGAGGCTTCTTGTTCATTAATTGCTTTATATACAGATTTAAAATCACTTATTAATGCTTTTGAATCTTTGTATGAAACATATTTAAAAGTATTTCTTATCTGATGGATTATACATTTTTGTATTATGGAATTAGGATAACTTGCGGCTATCGCCTCTTTGAAGCCATTTAATCCATCAACACTAAAAATTAGTACATCTTTAACACCTCTATTTTTTAAATCGGTTAAAACACTATACCAAAACTTTGAAGTTTCGTTTTCACCTATCCATATTCCTAAAATATCTTTGAAACCATCCTTATTTACTCCTAGAACTACATATGCAGCTTTATTTTTTATTTTTCCATCATCTCTTACTTTGTAATGAATTGCATCCATAAATACAAAAGGATAAACTTGTTCAAGAGGTCTATTTTGCCACTCTTTAGCTCTTTGAATTATAACATTTGTTATATTACTTACTTGATCAGCTGAAATTTCTATACCGTATAAATCTAATATCTGGTCATGTATATCTCTTGTTGACATACCTCTTGCATAAAGTGATATTATTTTTTCTTCGATTCCTGAAATATCTCTAATATTTTTAGGAACGACTACTGGGTTAAAATCATTATCTCTGTCTCTTGGAATGTCTAGTTGTAAATCTCCAAATTGTGACTTTACAGTTTTTTTACTATATCCATTTCTTCTATTAGTTGTATTCTTGTTATGGCTATCGCCCTTTTCATAACCTAGCTCTAATGCCATTTCTTGTTCTAACATCTCTTGTAGTATATCTTTGAACATATCTCTTAGATAGCTACTTATATCTCCAGATTTTATAAATTCTCCATCTGATATAATTTCTTTGACTAATTGTTTTCTTAAAGTATTCATAAAAAATCTCCTTTACGACATTTGATTATATTTAAATCATTGCCATAAAGAAGATTTTTATTAACCTTGAAGCACAAATTATTTTACATTACC
>NZ_JAGWCX010000153.1:0-1009 GCF_020657775.1 Clostridioides sp. ZZV14-6345
CACGGTTCGTGCATTCGCATTATTGTCATCTTTGTTAGTAGTTAACAGTGATCTCTCTCTGTATTGTTATTTTAAGGTTGCCGCGACTACCGCGATCTCTGCCACTTTATTCGGCGGCAGCTTCAGATGTGTATAACAGACGGGTCCAGCGGGTGGTTTTGGCGAGTCAAGCAGGTGGTTCTGGCGTGCTCGGCAGGTGCTTCTGGTGTCATTGGCATGTGGTTCCGGCATGCCCGGCAGGTGATTCCGGAGTGTCCGGCATGTGGTTCTGGCACCTCTGAGAGGTGGTTCCGGCATGCCCGGCTGTTGGTTACGGAGTGTCTGCCGAGTGGTTCTGGCGTAGCCGGCAGGTGATTTTGGCGTGTCCAGCAGGTGGTTCTGGGGAGTGGATCAGGTGGTTCCGGCATACTCGGCAGGTGGTACCGGCGTGTCCGGAACATGGTTCTGGCAAGTCTGAGAGGTGGTTCCGGCATGCCCGACAGGTGATTCCGGAGTGTTCGCCAAGTGGTTCTGGCATAGTCGGCAGGTGATTTTGGCATGTCCGGCAGGTGGTTCAGGCGAGTTGAGCAGGTGGTTCCAACGTGCTTGGCAGGTGCTTCCGGCGTCTCCGGCACGTGTTTCTGGCACATCTGACAGGTGGTTCCGGCATGCCCGAAAGGTGATTCCGGTCTGTCCGGTAGGTGGTTCCAGCCTGCACGGCATGTGGTTCTGGTACGTCTCAGAGGTGGTTGCGCATGCCCAACAGGTGATTCCGGACTGTCCGCCACATGGTTCTGGCACGTCTGAGAGGTGGTTCCGGCATGCCCGGCAGGTCATCCCAGAGAGTCCTCCAAGTGGTTCTGGCATAACACGCAGGTGATTTTGGCGTGTCTGGCAGGTTGTTCCGTTGTGCTTGGCAGGTGGTTCAGGCTTGGCCGGCAGGTGGTTCCAGACTGTCCAGGACGTGTTTCCAGCTTCTCCGGCAGGTGGTTCTGGTACGTCTGAGAGGTGGTTCCGGCATGCCCGGCAG
>NZ_JAGWCX010000154.1:0-996 GCF_020657775.1 Clostridioides sp. ZZV14-6345
TATATCATAACCTCAAAATTTTCATTGTTTTTTGGCAAATAAACACCACTATAAACCCACTCTCTAAGCAAATTTTTAGAATAGCACACCATTTCATCATAACTATACATTTCTTTACCATTTTTATTCCATTCTCTAAATTTTAACTCCATCTTTCATCCCTCCAATATTAACTTCTAGGAAGTTAATAGTTATATTAACTCCCCAATAATTCACACAATCACTCTACTCTATATATTTCAAATCTTCTTATAAAAATTATCATATTCTTTTATATACTTATATTTATAATTAAATTTGTCGTATTTACTTTTTATTCCTACTGACAACTGCCTTATTCCCATTAAATATTTACTTGGTATAACTAATATTTTTACTGGGATATCTGTTTCGTTAAGACCCACACAAATAAATATATCGCAGTTATGATATTTCTTCTCTAGATTAAATGTGTGATACTTACAAGAACTACCTAAATAATAGTTGGATACTTTTATATCTATTTTTATATTCCCATTTACAAGTAAATCATATGGATGCCTTGTAGACATCTTTTCAACTTTATATTCAAATTCTTCTAGCCTAGATTTAATGTGAAATTCCCATTTAGTGCCTAATTTAGTTTCAGAATTTTTCATATCTAAATTTAATTTACTTGCCCAATATTTAAAACCACCACTTCTACTTATTTTGTTTGACAATGAATAGTTCCCCATTACAGATTTAATTTCTTCATTGGATGGCATCCTATGCACTTGTAGACTTCTAGCTACTTTCAAAATACTTTTTTCTATACTTTCATCATCCCATTTAATACCATGTGTATATCCCATAATATCGCCCCCTTCAACATCAAAAAGGTATATCATCATCGTTTATCGCTTGAAAACCTTGTGGGTCTAATCCTGGTGGTACATATTCTTGTTTAGCATTATTATCATTTTTACTAGAAAGTAGTTCTAAAGCATTTACATTAACCTTAGTAATAGATTTCCA
>NZ_JAGWCX010000155.1:0-943 GCF_020657775.1 Clostridioides sp. ZZV14-6345
GGATATATTTGACCATATTTTGAGTAGCAGGTTGATTATGGAAGAAACAAAACGAAAAGGAGCTAGGTCAACAAATGATATATCATCAGAAATATTAGAAAAATTAAATCATGGAGAAATAGAAACTGCCAATATAGTAGAATGGTTTGCTATTGATAGAAGACTACTACTTACATATATATTACTACAAAATGGTAGAGAAGCATATTTAAATCCTATTTTAGAACATATCAATAGACTTGAAAAACAAACTTCCAATACTATAAGTGAAGCTATCGGAGCAGAACTTTTAAAACAAGCCAGTAATTATAATGATAAGGAATGCTTACAAATAATCTCACATCATGAATCTGACTTGGTTCGTAGCTGGGGAACTTTTATGATAGGGAAAAATACAAATTTAAGTCTTAGTCAAATGTTTCAAGAAATTAGAATTTTTGCAACAGATAAGCATTTTAATGTAAGAGAAGAGGCTTGGGTTGCTATTAGACCTGCTGTTATTCAAAATTTAGAGGAAAGCATTTTGATTTTATCAGAATGGGTATTGAATGAAAATGAATACATTAGACGTTTTGCATGTGAGGTTACAAGACCTAGAGGGGTTTGGTGTAAACATATTGAAGAATTAAAAGAAAATCCTAAACTGGCTTTATCAATTTTAGAACCATTGAAATCAGATTCATCTAAATATGTTCAAAACAGCGTTGGAAACTGGTTAAATGATGCAAGTAAAACACAGCCAACCTTTGTTGAAAACCTTTGTAGAAGATGGGAAAAAGAAAGTAATACTAAGGAAACAAAGTATATTATCAAAAAAGCATTAAGAACGATTAATAAATCTAGACAGACTGCAAAAAAGTAATGATACTAAAAGATAAAATGACATATTCATGCTAGATATTATTAAAAATTCGAGTCTGGAAATATTTATGTGTATTCTTTA
>NZ_JAGWCX010000156.1:0-864 GCF_020657775.1 Clostridioides sp. ZZV14-6345
CAGTAGCAAATGCCATTGTAGGTGCAACAATTGCCATTGAAAGAATTCCTGTTGTTATTAATCTTGCATTTTTTTTCATATTAATCTCCTTACTTAACATAAATTTCTAATTTGTTTTTTAGTATTTTAACATTTAAAAATATGTCAAAGTGTATTTCCTAAAACTATAAATAAGTTTATAAAAAATAAACTTATAAAAAACAAAAAATAAAAAAATTAAATATATTTAATACATTTAATTACTTTCACTATATCACTTATTGCTATAAAAATCCATAAAAATCTATAAAAAACACATAATAACACATAATAGTTGAATTTTTATTATTTTTTTCAGATGAATAACACAACTTTTGATAGCTAACTATAGTCTTTGTATATATAAATCCTTTATACTTACACTTAACTACAAAAAGACTGCATATACACTATTTTGCACTTATATGCACAATGTATATACAGTCTTTATTACTATCATAATTATGTTCTTATTTTATAGATTTAATCTAAATTTAAAACTGTGAATTAGTTTATATTAAATTTTTGAGTACTTTCATTCTAGACTATTTTAATGAATCTTCAATACCTTTACCTATTTGTGTACCCATTTCTTTTACTTTACTTGATGTATTAAGCAAGCTCATATCTTTCTCATTATCTAAAAATGCACATTCTACAAGTACAGCTGGCATATCATTAGTTCTTAAAACATACAAATAATCTTTTGTAGGGTCAGTTGATAGTGTTCTTATTTTTGTACCTCTATTCTTTAGATTGAACTTTTCTAAAATTCTATTTAATATATTTGTAGCTAGAGTCTTAGTAGTTCCCCCATTTTTATCTTTAAGTTTATAAAATACTTCT
>NZ_JAGWCX010000157.1:0-802 GCF_020657775.1 Clostridioides sp. ZZV14-6345
TTATAGGAATTATATTTACGTGATTTACGAGAAAATGCTATGCATTTAAGTTCTAATTTTCTCATAATACGTCTAACCTTCTTTTGATTAATAACGATACCACTATTTTTTAATGTAGCTGTAATTCGGCGATAGCCATATCTACCATTATGATCTTGAAAAATAGACATGATTTTTTCTTCGATATCTTTATCTGGATTTTCACTATGAAATCTCTTTTGCCAATACATATATGTTGATTTAGGAAATTTAGTAGCTTCAAGAAGAATAGAGAGTTTAAATTCCTTACGAAGATCATAAATTACTTTTGCTTCGTATTGGTTTTTAACCTTTCGGGAACATTCATCCCTGAAGCACGCAGCTTTTTTAGAAATGCAAGCTCCGCTTTTAAAAGTTGATTTTCATATTCTAATTCTTGTTCTCTTGTTAATTTATTTTTTTCTTCTTTAGTTTTTTTGCTTTTATTCATTGATGGTCTTCCTTTCGTTTTAGACAAGGCATCGACACCACCATACAAAAGTTTTTGTTTCCATGTTGCTATAAGTGTACTATTGTTCATTCCAAAATGGTTAGCGACTTCTTGTGCACTAGATTTAGTTGTTATCATATAGTTTATAACATCTAGCTTGAACTGTATAGTATATAAAGTATTTTTATTTTTTATTTTTAGACCATCCTCTCCTAATGTATTATATGCATTAACCCATCTTTCAACCTGAGAATGGTTAGCAACTCCATATTGTTTTGCGATTGAAACATATCCTCCTTCTCTATTTAAATAGGATTTAACTACTTTTAATTT
>NZ_JAGWCX010000158.1:0-764 GCF_020657775.1 Clostridioides sp. ZZV14-6345
TTTTTCTGTATTTACATACAAATATCAGATGTACTAATAACAAATACTTAGAATGATTTCTACTAACATAATCCATGACTCCAATTTAACCCCTTCTTAAAGATATATGGCTTAATTAGTTTTACATTTGGTACTTTTTTGATTTCTTTTAAAGCTATGTATTTACCCTCATTCTGACTACCTTTAACTGTATAAACATTTCTATCATATTTAATCAAGTCATTTGGCTGATACAATGATTTTTGCTTCCTTATTCTTCTTTGACCTTTAGATATTTTCTGACCTCTGAACACTCTAAGATTTTCAGAATTTAAATTCTTGTTTCTAGTCCTTCTTCCACAATTAAGTTCACTTGCGGAAACCTTCTCACCAGTTCTATTATCTATATATTTAGCATCATAGAATTTTTCAAGACTTCTATTATTTAATCTTGACTGTTCAACTTTAAATATTTCTAAATTTCTAACTTGATTAACACCTTTAGCTATAGCAAAAGCATCATTAAAATGACTTTTTTCTATACCATGTTCAATTCTATGATTTTTAGTCAAATAACCATAAGTTGCTTTAATGTTAGTATATTTTTCTTTCAACTGTTCCAATAAGTACCATCTTATCATTGACATAAATGTAGCATCTCTAAAACCTCTGACCTTTTTACCATTTTCACACCAATCATACAAAAATTTACCCTTTTTATGATTAGGAGATGTATGACATTTATTACACAAAGTTATTAAATTACTAGGAGCATCAGAACCACC
>NZ_JAGWCX010000159.1:0-761 GCF_020657775.1 Clostridioides sp. ZZV14-6345
ATATATATTTAGTGATATGACATCTAATTTGTAATATATAAAGCTGATAACTTTTTAAAATTATCGAAGTTGATAGCTTCTAATCTATCAAACCTTTTTAACTGGTCAAGTTATTAAGGGTGCAGGGCGGATGCCTTGGCACTAGGAGCCGATGAAGGACGTGATAAGCTGCGATAAGCTTCGGGGAGTTGCACGTAAACTTTGATCCGAAGATTTCCGAATGAGGAAACTCACTTAGAGTAATGTCTAAGTATCATTAAGTGAATACATAGCTTAATGAGGGGAACTCAGGGAACTGAAACATCTAAGTACCTGAAGGAAGAGAAAGAAATTCGATTCCGTAAGTAGCGGCGAGCGAACGCGGATTAGCCCAAACCAATAAAGTTTTCTTTATTGGGGTTGCGGACATATCATAACGAAGAGGTATCGTAATTGAAGAGGTTTGGAAAGACCCACCACAGAAGGTAATAGTCCTGTATGTTAAACGAGAAGACTTTAGATATGATCCAGAGTACCACGGGACACGTGAAACCCTGTGGGAAGCAGGAGGGACCACCCTCCAAGGCTAAATACTACCTAGTGACCGATAGCGTATAGTACCGTGAGGGAAAGGTGAAAAGAACCCCGGGAGGGGAGTGAAATAGAACCTGAAACCCTGCACTTACAAGCTGTGGAAGCACATTTCTTGTGTGACCGCGTACTTTTTGTAGAACGGGCCAACGAGTTACGTTAAGTAGCAAGGTTAAGCACTTAAGGTGTGG
>NZ_JAGWCX010000160.1:0-752 GCF_020657775.1 Clostridioides sp. ZZV14-6345
ACCATGGAAACTAATAATGTTTATATAAAACTTGTAAATATACAGAGTACTTTAAAAGCTCCTAAAAGTCAATTTAATAGCTTTGGTAAATACAACTATAGGAGTTGTGAGGATATACTAGAAGGTTTAAAGCCTATTCTAAAAGAAGAAAAAGCATTGGTTGTATTGGATGATAATATTGTTCAGATAGGAAATAGATTTTATGTAGAAGCTACAGCAACTTTAATAGATGCAGAAACAGGAGAAAAAATATCTGTAAAAGCATTAGCTAGAGAAGATGAAACTAAAAAAGGTATGGATTTAGCACAAGTAACTGGAAGTGTATCAAGTTATGCAAGAAAGTATGCTTTAAATGGATTATTTTGTATTGATGATACAAAAGATAGTGATGCAACAAATAAACATGGAAATGAGCAGAAAAAAAAAGAAGTTAATGAGAGCGAATTAAATATACTATATTCGCTAGGAGAATCTATAGAAAAAGATAAAAATAGAGTTGATAGTGAAGTATATAAGAAGTTTGGAAAGTTAGCAGTAGATTTGACTAAGCAGGAGTATGAGAAAGTTTTAAATGGATATAAGAGCATTTTAGAGAAGCAAAAACAAGAGTAGGTGATAGTATTGGGGATTATAAGAGTAAGCAAAGACAAAGATAATCCATATGTAGTTTTAAATAAAACTTGTTTGGAAGATGTAAAATTAAGCTGGCAAGCAAAAGGCTTACATTCATATCTGATTAGTAAGCCCGACCA
>NZ_JAGWCX010000161.1:0-685 GCF_020657775.1 Clostridioides sp. ZZV14-6345
TTATCCTCCTAATTAATTAAAATATTCCTTTTTGTATTGCAAATATAAAGAATCCTACTAGTGTTGTAATCATTGTGCCAATTAGCCATTTCAACATGCTTGTAAGTGAGTTTAAATTCTCACACAATGCTTTTAACTCTGCCTTAGATTCTATATTTGCCACTTTTAATTCGTCTATTTCATCATTATGTTTATTTATTGTTACCTCATGTCGTTTCAAATTGTCTTTGAAAAGTTCTTCATTCATGTAAGCCTCCTAATAATTGAAATAAAAAAGAACCGTTTATAATATCGGTTCTGTTGGTGTTTCTTCTTTATTTAATAAACCTGTTAACTCTAAATATTGTTCTTCTGTAATCCTATTTACTGCATAGAATACATCCATTTTATGTTGCAAATCCTCTTTAGTGCTATAGTTCTTTTGTTCTATCATTAATTTTAATAAGTTATACATATCATTTCCTCCTAAATATTATTTAATTTGATATTTTCTACTTCAAATGCTGTGTTTATTATCTCAGAATCTCTATTTTTATTTTCTTCTTTTAACATACTTAATTCTTTTTCTAATGCTTGTAATCTCTTTTGTTCATCTGTCAAAACGACTTCTATGTCTCTGATGTTTAGTTCTTTTGTAACTGGATTTATAGACTCTATATACTGTTTACTATAGTCTATACTTCCA
>NZ_JAGWCX010000163.1:0-593 GCF_020657775.1 Clostridioides sp. ZZV14-6345
ACTTCTTTGGTACTGTGGCTCTACTCTCACCTTGATTAATTAAGGTTATAGATAATTAATCTATCATTTCCCTTAAAACACTTCTTTGACAGTTATATCTCCATGTTCAAGGCTTTCCACGTTCCAATACTCCTATCTTTACCGTATATCCTTAGGTGCTACCTAAATACCGTCATCAATCCAATTCCCTGTAAGAATTGTAGGATTTTCTTAACACAGCCTTTACTCATCCTTCTGATGATAAACCAAATTTGGTTCTCTTAGCATTTCTACTAAGCGACATTCACGATAAGTCAGTCAGTAGTTCGTCCCCATTACACATTTTGGATACTCACCATAGATATACTTCATAGACATCCGACATATCAATTACAGCTAATTAAACCTTTCCTCGACTTAACTCGTTAGGGTAATTTTTCTGCCGACTTCAACGAGCTTTACACAACTTCATAATAACTTAATCCATTGCATATCGTAATCTTAATGGCAATTCTTCAAAGCGTTACCTTATCATTTAATTGCTCAGAGTATTAGTTCTCCTAAGTTTTTGTAACTTAGTGGGCAATCTTTTCAATTACCAACGTGTCGCACCT
>NZ_JAGWCX010000164.1:0-567 GCF_020657775.1 Clostridioides sp. ZZV14-6345
AATGGAGTTAAGAATTATAAATACATTAAAACAATATTAAATAATTGGATAGAAGCAGGTGTAAAAACTAGTTTAGAACTTACAGAGTATCAAAATGAGTTTGAGAGGAAGAAAAAGAGTAAACAAGAAAAGAAACAGTCTAGTAATAAGGTTGTTAATGCTCCTAGTAAAATTAAAAAAACTAACTTTCATAATTTTGATGAAACATTTACTAAGTATACAAGTGATGAGCTAGACGACATTATTAAGAAAAGTCAGAAGGAAAAATTTAAATAAAATTAAACTTCTAGGAAGTAAATACTATATTATCACTTCCTAGAAAGGGGAGGTATAAAATGGCAAGAATATATGCACAGAAATGTGGGAGTTTAGATATTCAAGATAGATTAGAATTATTGAAATTACTTGGTAAGGCTGGATATACAGTGAGAATAGGTAAGGAGAAACAAAATAGTAAGACAACTTATACTTACTTTGTTGAGTATACAGAAGAGCAGGAAGAAAAATAAAAAGGGGGTTTAGTAAAATGAATACAATAACTTTAGTTGGAAGATTAGTTGCAGATGC
>NZ_JAGWCX010000165.1:0-559 GCF_020657775.1 Clostridioides sp. ZZV14-6345
TGTTTTATATTAACTAAGTGGTATGTAAAGCTCTTATATAGGCAACATATCATTTTGTATAGATATAGTTTTATATTAACTAAGTGGTATGTAAAGCTAAAATAATAATGTCCTACTGTACCAAAATTCCCAAGTTTTATATTAACTAAGTGGTATGTAAAGAAAATTACCCAACTTACCAGAATAACTAGAACAAAGAGTTTTATATTAACTAAGTGGTATGTAAAGGAGCTTAAAATTTTATCTATTGCAATCGAGCTGTTTACAGTTTTATATTAACTAAGTGGTATGTAAAGGCATATTGCAAATAGTTTGCTACTTCTTGTGAAAATGTTTTATATTAACTAAGTGGTATGTAAAGGTGTAGAATTTTGTATATAGTCCCGAGTCGGTCATTGTTTTATATTAACTAAGTGGTATGTAAAGTCTTTCTAGTCTGCTCATTTTCTCTTTGCCACCTCCTGTTTTATATTAACTAAGTGGTATGTAAAGCTCGTTAAAATTACTAAAATCTAAAACAACTTTATTAGTTTTATATTAACTAAGTGGTATGTAAAGT
>NZ_JAGWCX010000166.1:0-544 GCF_020657775.1 Clostridioides sp. ZZV14-6345
CTTACATTCATATCTGATTAGTAAGCCCGACCATTGGAAAATCTATGTTAATGACCTATATAAAAGAAGTAAAAATGGAAGGGATGCTACAGCAAATATTTTAAAAGAACTTATAGAAAATGGATATGTAACAAGAAAACCTTGTAGAGATTCTAATACTAATAAAATGCTTGGAGGGTATGATTATGAAGTATATGAGATACCACTTGAAAATCCTCAGAAGCTAAAATCCCGAAAAACTGATTTCCCGGAAACCGGATTTCCCGGAAACCGGGTTTCTCGGAAACCGGAAAACACGGAAGTAGTAAGTAATGACTTTAAAGTAAGTAATGATGTTACTACTATTGTTATTAATGAACAACCTCAACAAGATAAAACCACCTATATAAAAAAATACTTTGAAAAATATATAGGTGTGATTACTCCTAACAACTTCTTAGAGTTACTAAGTTATTTAGATGATGGCATGGAAGCTGAGGTTATCATAAGAGCTATTGATGAAGCAATAGCGAATGGAGTTAAGAATTATAAATACATTAAAACA
>NZ_JAGWCX010000167.1:0-536 GCF_020657775.1 Clostridioides sp. ZZV14-6345
GATGGGTAGGGGAGCTTCCCATACGGGTTGAAGCATGACCGTAAGGACATGTGGACAGTATGGGAGTGAGAATGTTGGCATGAGTAGCGAGATGTGGGTGAGAATCCCACAGGCCGTAAACCCAAGGTTTCCAGGGGAAGGTTCGTCCGCCCTGGGTTAGTCGGGACCTAAGCTGAGGCCGAAAGGCGTAGGTGATGGACAACAGGTTGATATTCCTGTACTACCGATAACCGTTTGAGAGATGGGATGACACAGTAGGATAAGCTAAGCACACTGTTGGTTATGTGTGCCCAAGCATTGAGGCAGTCAAAGTAGGTAAATCCGCTTTGATAATGCTGGGATGTGATGGGGAGCGAAATTTAGTAGCGAAGTAGCTGATTTCACACTGTCAAGAAAAGTCTCTATCGAGGTTAAAGGTACCCGTACCGCAAACCGACACAGGTGGGTGAGGAGAGTATCCTAAGGCCCGCGAGAGAACTGTTGTTAAGGAACTCGGCAAAATGACCCCGTAACTTAGGGATAAGGGGTGCCACCAT
>NZ_JAGWCX010000168.1:0-521 GCF_020657775.1 Clostridioides sp. ZZV14-6345
TAGAGAAATAGGTAGGTATAAATCAGAAGAAAGAGCTATTGAAGTATTAAACAGAATACAGGAGGCTATTATTGCAGGAACTAAGTTTGACATTATAAATAAAGACGGGGTTAGATGCAACAAAGAAAAAGTGTTTGAAATGCCAGTTGAATAAGGAGGGGGCGAAGATATGGCTAAAATTTGGATGGATGCAAATGAAGTTCTAAGTAAAACTATGGATTTAGAGGATATGTTTGAACTTAATTTAAGAGCAACAAGAAAGAGAAATGAAATTGAGAAACAAATAAAATATGAAGATTCAGAAATAAAAACTACAAATCGTGGTGGACCAGGGAAAATTATAAAAATTTTCAACATAAATACTGGAGAGGTAAAGATTCTTAAGAGTGCTGAAGAAGCAAGTAGATATATAAAGGTTAGTCGTAGCTATGCAAGTTATTTAGCTAGAGAAAATAAATCAACTGAGGATGGTTGGAAAGCAGAGTATATTCAAGAGGTGTCAGATGGTATTAGCAAATGTG
>NZ_JAGWCX010000169.1:0-513 GCF_020657775.1 Clostridioides sp. ZZV14-6345
CAGTAAGATCGGACTTGGAGACTGGCTCATTTATCTCCCAGTAGGCAAAGAGAATGGCATTCTGAGTGTTATGGGAGATGAAGTTAGTCCCTGGCCCAAAGAGGGGCGCGATTGCTAAAGGTTTTACTGGTGGTGACCTGGGGAAAGTGCCAGGAAAGGAAAGCACCCGTGTAGGTGAAATTATTCAGGTATTTGAAAAGTATGGGGAGAGCAATGCCTACTGGAATGGCAGAGTTGGCTGATTACCGCTCGGTTGTACTGCTGCCCTGCAGAGGGATAAGGGAAGACTGAGGGCCATGAGCAAGCCAAGTGTGAAAGGCAGAGGGCCTCTCTCATATCTTACAAAGAGGCCCTGATCCCCTGCAGCAGAATAGTGGACACAGCTGTGCAACAGACAAGGGCTCTGATAGAGTCAGGGAGCTCCAGGGATGTTTAAACGCTCAGCCGGAGTCTGATCTGCTAAGGGCAGGGCCAGTGGTATGCTGGAGCTCAGAGCTCCACATTCAATGACGT
>NZ_JAGWCX010000170.1:0-512 GCF_020657775.1 Clostridioides sp. ZZV14-6345
GCTCCTGTTGCTCCTGTTGGACCTATCGCTCCATCTGCTCCTGTCGCTCCCGTTGCTCCTGTATTTCCCGTTGGACCTATTGCTCCATCTGGACCTGTTGCTCCTACTGCTCCGGTTGGACCTGCTTCTCCATCTGCTCCGGTTGGACCAGTTACTCCTATTGGACCTGTTGACCCAGTGGCTCCGTTTGCTCCAGTTGCTCCTATACTTCCTGTTGGTCCTGTAGCTCCTGTATTTCCTGTTGGTCCGGTTGCTCCAGTCTCTCCATTTGCTCCTGTCACTCCTGTATTCCCTGTTGCTCCTGTTATCCCATTTGCTCCGGTTACTCCGGTTGCTCCTGTGTTTCCTGTTGGGCCTGTTGACCCAGTAACTCCTGTTGCTCCTGTTGGACCTGTTATTCCATTTGCTCCTGTTGCTCCTGTATTTCCTGTTGGACCTGTAGAGCCTGTTATTCCATTTGCTCCTGTTGCTCCTTTATTTCCTGTTGGACCTGTTATTCCATTTGCTCCTGT
>NZ_JAGWCX010000171.1:0-510 GCF_020657775.1 Clostridioides sp. ZZV14-6345
GTTTATAAGTAAAAGTTTCTCTATCGTTTTTATAAACTTCTATTCTTTTAGCAAGATACTTATTATATACAAATCTACAACATCCAAAAGTTTTGTTAATTAGCTCTTGCTGTTTTTTATTTGGATACATTCTAAACTTATAAGCTTTTTCCACCACTACCACCTCATTTTACTTGTTTTTTCTGATTATTAATATATTTTCTTATCTGCTCCTCTGTATTTTCTGATACAGTAGTAACGAAATAACTAGGATTCCAAAGATGTCTCCCCATAATACTGGATGTCTATATTTGACATACCATACTAATATCCTCTACCATTAGTAACTTCCATTTTTCATCACCTATCATAATATTAAAATATGCAATTACTTAAAACAAGTATTTTGAAGGTTTTTTATTTTATTTTTAAATAACATATGTAAGAACCGTAAGTCCTAACTTTTATCATTTTTGAGGTTGTCGTTCACATAAGTTCGCTACTACCTATGCAGTTCTCTTATGAACTTCT
>NZ_JAGWCX010000172.1:0-496 GCF_020657775.1 Clostridioides sp. ZZV14-6345
GCTCTGTGCTGAGCTGGTCATGCCCTCCTCTTCTCTCTGAGTTAGACTGAGTCCCACATTTCACAGGCTTCAACTTTGTTCCCCTGATGGTTAGGAAAGGGCAAATGGACCCTATGGTCTCTGCACTCTCCCTCTATTCTTCCCAAGACATATGGTGACCATATTTTATGAACTAAAAATCTGAACTTAGGGTGCAACTCATGGTTTTACACATGCTCTTACGATGAAGCAGGGTATGAAAAATCATGATTCTCCTATCCCTCAAAATGCGGGAACTGTAGCTGCTGTGACCAGGCACATATGCTGAGTCCTCATTTCCTTTTGGTGTTCTAGACGCAGCCTTAGAGAGATGAATCAGTGGTCAGGACTGGAGCCTGTGGCTACAGGTCTAGATAAGCCCTTTCCAAAGTTGATTGCTCAGCTTTGCTAAAGAAAGCAACAACTCTGACTAGCAGCAGGCGTGTGCAGTCAGAGAGAGCGTTCGACAGTTTACACG
>NZ_JAGWCX010000173.1:0-480 GCF_020657775.1 Clostridioides sp. ZZV14-6345
CCATATGCTCTTGCTGAATTATAAGTTGCAATTTTAATAGCTTTAATTGGCTCCATACCCAAATCGATTGCACATTTTATATTCCATCTTATATGCCCTTGTTTTTCTATATCTTCCAAATGTTTGTCGTCTGTACAAAACATAAATTCTTCAATTGGTAAGCTATGTTTCAATAATCCCTTTATTATAGCTTCTAAGTTTTTTGCTGCACTTCCTTCTCTTATAAAAATTTTTAGACCTGCTCTTAATTTTTCATACACTTCATTAAAAGTTATACATTCATGGTCATTTTTTATTCCTGCACATACATATGCTTGAAGTGACTTTCCAGTTATATTTGGTGCATGTCCATCTGCCATTTTATCTTTAAAAGCCTCTAATTTATCTAAAATTTCTTTTTCAGCAGATATAACATCATTAAAACACATTACCTCTCCTAATCCTAAGATTCTAGGATTATTTATGTAGGCATCCATATCT
>NZ_JAGWCX010000174.1:0-474 GCF_020657775.1 Clostridioides sp. ZZV14-6345
GAACGACAACCTCAAAAATGATAAAAGTTAAGATTTGCGTTTCTTACGTATGTTATTTAAAAATAAATATAAAAACCTTAAGAATACTTGTTTTAAGTAGTTACATATGTTAATATTATGTTGGGTGATGAAAAATGGAAGTGACTCATGGTAGAGGGTATGTGTATTTAGTACAATACCATATAGTATGGTGTGTAAAATATAGACATCCAGTATTAACAAATGAAATTGAAGAAGATTTAATTAATATATTAAACAAAATAGCTAAAGATAATAAATTTCAAATATTAGAATGTAATAGTGATAAAGACCACATACATTTACTAATAAATTGTTCACCACAACACTATATACCAGATATGATAAAAGCATTAAAAGGTGTATCGGCAAGGTTGTTAATGAAAAAACATGGAGAACAGTTGAAAAAGAAATTATGGGGAGGACATCTTTGGAATCCTAGTTATTTCGTTGCTA
>NZ_JAGWCX010000175.1:0-473 GCF_020657775.1 Clostridioides sp. ZZV14-6345
GATGTTGGGTTAAGTCCCGCAACGAGCGCAACCCTTGTCTTTAGTTGCCATCATTAAGTTGGGCACTCTAGAGAGACTGCCAGGGATAACCTGGAGGAAGGTGGGGATGACGTCAAATCATCATGCCCCTTATGCTTAGGGCTACACACGTGCTACAATGGGTAGTACAGAGGGTTGCCAAACCGTAAGGTGGAGCTAATCCCTTAAAGCTACTCTCAGTTCGGATTGTAGGCTGAAACTCGCCTACATGAAGCTGGAGTTACTAGTAATCGCAGATCAGAATGCTGCGGTGAATGCGTTCCCGGGTCTTGTACACACCGCCCGTCACACCACGGGAGTTGGAGACGCCCGAAGCCGATTATCTAACCTTTTGGAAGAAGTCGTCGAAGGTGGAATCAATAACTGGGGTGAAGTCGTAACAAGGTAGCCGTATCGGAAGGTGCGGCTGGATCACCTCCTTTCTAAGGAGAATT
>NZ_JAGWCX010000176.1:0-462 GCF_020657775.1 Clostridioides sp. ZZV14-6345
CTTCAACCCGTATGGGAAGCTCCCCTACCCATCATTGCTGATGCCGTAGCTTCGGTAGTAAGTTTTAGCCCCGGAAATCTTCGGCGCAGGATCACTCGACCAGTGAGCTATTACGCACTCTTTGAATGAGTGGCTGCTTCTAAGCCAACATCCTGGTTGTCTGTGCAATCCCACATCCTTTACCACTTAACTTACATTTAGGGACCTTAGCTGACGATCTGGGCTGTTGCCCTTTCGACTATGAATCTTATCACCCACAGTCTGACTCCCAAGTATAAGATGACGGCATTCGGAGTTTGATAGTCTTCGGTAGGTGCAATACCCCCTAGGACATTCAGTGCTCTACCTCCGTATCTCTCACCTTGAGGCTAGCCCTAAAGCTATTTCGGGGAGAACCAGCTATCTCCGGGCTCGATTGGAATTTCACCGCTACCCACAAGTCATCCCCGAGCTTTTCAACGC
>NZ_JAGWCX010000177.1:0-460 GCF_020657775.1 Clostridioides sp. ZZV14-6345
CCTACGGGAGGCAGCAGTGAGGAATATTGGTCAATGGGCGAGAGCCTGAACCAGCCAAGTAGCGTGAAGGATGACTGCCCTATGGGTTGTAAACTTCTTTTATAAAGGAATAAAGTCGGGTATGGATACCCGTTTGCATGTACTTTATGAATAAGGATCGGCTAACTCCGTGCCAGCAGCCGCGGTAATACGGAGGATCCGAGCGTTATCCGGATTTATTGGGTTTAAAGGGAGCGTAGATGGATGTTTAAGTCAGTTGTGAAAGTTTGCGGCTCAACCGTAAAATTGCAGTTGATACTGGATATCTTGAGTGCAGTTGAGGCAGGCGGAATTCGTGGTGTAGCGGTGAAATGCTTAGATATCACGAAGAACTCCGATTGCGAAGGCAGCTTGCTAGACTGTAACTGACGCTGATGCTCGAAAGTGTGGGTATCAAACAGGATTAGATACCCCAGTAGTC
>NZ_JAGWCX010000178.1:0-459 GCF_020657775.1 Clostridioides sp. ZZV14-6345
GTGTTATTCAGAAAGCATTTTACCACAAACCACACTACAATTTAATGTACATAATTATAGTTCCACGTTTTTCTAAAAAGGGTTTCAGCTTCAACCAACCTCCCAGTGTAACATTCTTTTCATGGCAAGCCATTCTAATTTGGAAGAAGACGAATACCTGCTCATTACTGGCAGATTGCTTACAAGCAAAGGGAGCAATGCCCGGTGTAGAGGTGAGAGATGATGGTTCTAGAGGTCATCCAGAGACTCATTTCCTCCTTCTGCCCAATTCACAGGAACGTTAGTCCTGGAGCTGATACTTGTGGATCGATAGAGGATTCAACTGGCCCAGTAGGGATGTGAGAGTCAAGAGTAGGGTATTCAACCCCGGACACCAGTAATTATTAATTTGCAGTAGAGAAAATAATTTTCTAGGTTTTTTTTAAAATAAGAGAAGATTATTTTTTCCATGTTTATATG
>NZ_JAGWCX010000179.1:0-456 GCF_020657775.1 Clostridioides sp. ZZV14-6345
CCTTTATATATCACTTTTTTGTTTAAGAAAAACAAGCACTTGCATTTATGAATGATTTGATTTGGATAACACATCCCAACTGTAGAAAACCTTTATGTTACACATACCCACTGAGACCTAGAAAAGCAAATAACAATTTAAGTGGTTTAGAGTTGAAATCAGGTCATTAGCTTCCAAATCCTGTCCCACTTCCAGTCTGCGTTATTTCTTAAATTGTCTAATTTATTTCAGAAGGGTGTTCCTCATTTGTATTCAGTGAGGTACATCTGATCTTCCTTGATGTAGTTTTATCCTTGTAACATCTCCAAGGCACATGCCCTTTGTATGTCACTGCGACTGTGCTAGATTTTCACCAACAATCCAACTGTTTTCTTCTTGAGTTTTAGATTACATTTCCAGCCTCTTCTGTGACCGTATACTGGATTCTGTCAATGAAATATGAGGAGAGTGGTATGC
>NZ_JAGWCX010000180.1:0-451 GCF_020657775.1 Clostridioides sp. ZZV14-6345
ATAGGTGCAGAAGTCTTTCTCAAATACTTATTTACATCTTTTCTTGAAGTTATATCTTCAATTATACATTCCTGTGTTACATTGTAGTCTTTTAAATTTAATCCCATCTTTTCTAGGTCCTGTTTATTTAAAGTTTTAGGATTATTTTCACTGTTTATTGTTATCCCTTGTAATTCCCAGACATTTAGATATTCTGGGTCTTGATTATAATTGATAGTTCCTTCATATGAACCAGTTGATTGATTGTAATTTAGAGTTGTATCTAATGGCATATCATAACATTTATATTTTAATGTAATGCTATCTGCATCTGGTTTTTCTTTAAATTTGACGCTAACTTTTGATGTGCTACCTAAAACTATACTTTTTTTCTCCAAGTTTATATTTAAATCTGCATTATTTTCCATAGCATTAGATTCAGTAGCAAATGCCATTGTAGGTGCAACAATTG
>NZ_JAGWCX010000181.1:0-450 GCF_020657775.1 Clostridioides sp. ZZV14-6345
GTGTGATAACAGTAGACCTGGAGAGCATGGAGACCTGGGGAAAATGATGGTATGTTTGCATTACTCCTTTTCCTAAAACTTAGAGTCCTCATATTCAAGGGTCCTACGATTCAAATCTCTATCCCCACATCTGACCTGTAGACACTGTCCCGTTTCTTTCAGGTCTGTTTCAAATGCCTTCGGCTCCTTCAAGCTCTTCCTGCTGTCTCTAGTCTGATCAGAGGTTTTAAATCTCTTTATCAAGACTTCTTGTCTCCTACCTTGTATTAGTTCTTTTTGTCTGCATCTTATTCTGTTATGAGATTTTAAGAATGTCTTGTTTAGATTTCAGTCCCTAATCAGGGCCTAATGATATTTTTGCCCATAGCTGGTACTCTGAAAATGATTGTTTTCTTGCATGACCAATTCTGCTTTATGAACATTTCTCACTTGGGCCTTCCCTGACTGGCC
>NZ_JAGWCX010000182.1:0-447 GCF_020657775.1 Clostridioides sp. ZZV14-6345
TTACCACAGTCACTCCGTGTAAAAACCCTGTGGGGTTGGCGTCACCGTCCGCACACGACAGATGGATGAGCCGAGCCGTGCAGCACTTCAACAACAAGTCTGAGGTCACAGGCAAGTGAGAGGCAGAGCAGGGGTGAAACCACACCTCTCTGGCTCCACAGTCCATTCCCCTCCTCTGTGCTCGGCCTTCAAGGTCCACGGGTGCAGGTGCACTGAGGAGGGGCAGCATCTGGGGAGACCAAGCGTTTAGGGGACAGGGCACCAGGCAGAGGGAACGGCAAGAACAAAACATCTGAATGGTCAGTCAAGGGTGAGGTGGCAGGGGCACCTGCCCGGGTGAGTCATCAGCCTCGGATTTATGGCCTCGGGAGCCCCTGTGCACGTCTCCATCCAGGGTTGCCAGGATGCCTCTATTTGGACGCATCAAGACAGTTTTCTCTGCCGTCC
>NZ_JAGWCX010000183.1:0-435 GCF_020657775.1 Clostridioides sp. ZZV14-6345
GCACCATTTTTTAGTTTTCCTGAAGAAATAAGGACTATAATGTACACTACAAATATAATTGAAGGACTTAATAGACAGTTTAGAAAGGTCACAAAAACAAAGTCCACTTTTCCATCAGACGACTCACTATTAAAAATATTGTTCTTAGCAGGTGAAAATGTGATGAAAAAATGGACTATGAGATATAGAAACTGGGATAGTATATATAATCAGTTATCTATATTCTTTGATAATAGAATATAATTTTAAAAAATTACATTCTAAAAATTTGCCATAATATATATGGTTTACAAAAATATTTAGAAATATCCCAGTATATATTTTTTACAATTTATTAGAATAAAATTCATATATTGGGAAATATTAATAGTAAATAAATAATTGTTGCTATAAAGTAGAAATTATCTTTAAAAGCACAAATTGATTTACAGTCTC
>NZ_JAGWCX010000184.1:0-435 GCF_020657775.1 Clostridioides sp. ZZV14-6345
GACTACAGGGGTATCTAATCCTGTTTGCTACCCACACTTTCGAGCCTCAGCGTCAGTTGGTGCCCAGTAGGCCGCCTTCGCCACTGGTGTTCCTCCCGATATCTACGCATTCCACCGCTACACCGGGAATTCCGCCTACCTCTGCACTACTCAAGAAAAACAGTTTTGAAAGCAATTTATGGGTTGAGCCCATAGTTTTCACTTCCAACTTGCCGGTCCGCCTGCGCTCCCTTTACACCCAGTAATTCCGGACAACGCTTGCACCCTACGTTTTACCGCGGCTGCTGGCACGTAGTTAGCCGTCACTTCCTTGTTGAGTACCGTCATTATCTTCCTCAACAACAGGAGTTTACAATCCGAAAACCTTCTTCCTCCACGCGGCGTTGCTGCATCAGGCTTTCGCCCATTGTGCAATATTCCCCACTGCTGCCTCCC
>NZ_JAGWCX010000185.1:0-432 GCF_020657775.1 Clostridioides sp. ZZV14-6345
GTAAAAATAGCAAAAAACTATTTGCTAATAAAATAATAAATAGGAAATCAAAAACAGGCTATAAAAGTGAAATAACTTGTTATGCTTGTGAAGAATGCCGTGATTGTCAATATAAAAGCAGTTGCATTAAGAGAAGTAACAGTAAGATTCCTCTTGAAAATAGGACTAAAAACTTACAAGTATCTAAGTTATTTCATGAAAAAAGAAAAGAAAACTTAAAGAGAATTATAAGCCCGGAGGGGTGTGAACTTAGAATGAATAGAAGTATACAAGCAGAAGGAGCTTTCGCTCAAGTAAAACAAAATATGAAATTTAGAAGATTTTTAAGCCGAGGCAAAGAAAATGTTCTATCAGAATGTATTATTGTAGCGATAGCTCATAACATTTCTAGACTACACAATAAAATAGTAAAAAATAAACGTGGAATATATC
>NZ_JAGWCX010000186.1:0-432 GCF_020657775.1 Clostridioides sp. ZZV14-6345
GCCCTAGGATGTCCAGGTACATTCCATCCTGGTTGTCCTCCTCCTTTCCTGCCCTCTCCTCCACAGGGAGTCCTTTTTCCTTTTCCTATACTTCAAATACTGGTGCTCCCCGGGGCTCTGTCTCAGATTCTCTCCCCTTCCTGCTCTCACGCTCTCTTTCGGTGGCATTCCACTGTTAGGCTTATATCCTGCTCCCACTTAACTGCGGTCACTGGAGGGAACGGAGGCAAATAGGCGTACTCAATCTGCCAATTCATGAAAAAATATATAAATTCATTTAAATAACATTTTCCAATCGATATGATGCCAAGTGTGCTAGGTCAACTGAAAGTTTCTTACAGCAGTCGGGCATCACAGTTGGTGGCCTGAAGAGGAGGTGAGGATCTTGTCTGTTTGGCTCCATCTTGTTGTCCTGTCATGGGACTCTATTTC
>NZ_JAGWCX010000187.1:0-429 GCF_020657775.1 Clostridioides sp. ZZV14-6345
CACCCCTTGACTCGGTTTTTCCATCCCTAAGAATCAAATGATGAGTGACAAGGGCAACGGGGCATCAACAAGATGTTCTCTGCAGTGTCATGCAGAAGAACAAAAAATTCAAAAAAACCATGAAAACAACCAGCAACAGGGGATGGGCCACGAAAATTATGTTGTGGCTACACAATAGAGTATTTTATTTCTAGGATTTTTTTAGGTAATATGAACACAAAGAAAAAACCATGGAAGGACATACACCAAAATGTGATATTTCTTTTTAGTAATAGAACAAGTAAGTAATTTTTGCTTTTTCTTTGTCTTTTCAGGATGCCCAACTTTTCTCTGAGGCTGTATTATTCTTATCTTTTTTGAAATACGTTTCAACTAACACAAGTCACGTATTACATCTCCAGTACAAAGGACCCAGAACAATACAAACAG
>NZ_JAGWCX010000188.1:0-426 GCF_020657775.1 Clostridioides sp. ZZV14-6345
TGCCCAAACTCTGTGACCTTCTGGTAAGGAGCCAACAACACAACAGACCCAGATGCGAAATGCAGAACAGAAGAAACACAATGGCCACCTTAACCCAGACTTGATTTGGCCCCAGAAAAACTCAAAGCACCTGTCACCTCCCAAATCCACGTGAAGGAGGGAGGAGGACACAGGACACAAGGTTCTGTCTGACACACAACTAAGACCAGGGTTTGGGCCCCAAACTCATGACCCAATCCAGGGAGGACCTACTGGCTGTGGTGGCGGAGAGTCAAGAATCTGCATCACTTTACATGGGGGTGGTGGAGGGGCGGCGGATAGAAGGCCCTTGAGATTGCAATAATTATCCTAAGCTGGAAATTTTAGAAATATTTTAAAGTGTGGGCAAGATATTACTCTCACTGGATCAGATTCACTGAGCAGTGT
>NZ_JAGWCX010000189.1:0-418 GCF_020657775.1 Clostridioides sp. ZZV14-6345
CTTTCTTCTGATTTATACCTACCTATTTCTCTAACATTTGATTCTTCTTCAAACACTGCACATACTTGTTTATTACTTATTTCAACTCTGTTAACTCTCATTAAATCTAATCTATCTTGACTTCTAATTATTATCATTCCTAATGCCCCCCTCATCACATCTTCTTATATCATTTAACTTACTTAAATCTTCATGTATATTCCCATCAACCTTAACTATTGCAAGTTCAGATAATCTAAAGCAATCTCCTGACATTTCATTCACTGCAATAAAACAACCATCTTTAAATTTTACCTCCCCTGCAAACTCTGTAAAAAATATACTTCTACATAAAACAATATCGCCTTCATAGATTTCTTTTCCATCACAATCCTTTAAACCTGTGTATATCATAACCTCAAAATTTTCATTGTTTTTT
>NZ_JAGWCX010000190.1:0-417 GCF_020657775.1 Clostridioides sp. ZZV14-6345
CAGAGACACCGAGAGCACTCGAGGAGGACAGAGCGGGTCAAGGTCAGAGGACGGACGACAGACATTTGTTCTCACCTGCATCTTCTCGCAGAGGCTGGGGCGTCCTGATGCTCGGGGGCAACTGGAGGGTCTCGGTGGCTGGCGGAGGCCTGAGGTTCTCCCCACAGCACAGGCTCAGAGAGAGCTCCCTCAAGCGCACTGTGCTCAGACGCTGCCTGCAGGCTGAGGACCAGGGTCTGCGGCTGGTCCCAGTGACTCCCTCCTCCACTTTACACTCCTGCCGTCACGTGGGTCTCACTCGGATGACACCCTCGGAGCCTATGGGCGCTGTGAGGCATCATCACTGATTTTCTAGAAGCAATCTCAATGGAGAGTGCTCATTTCATGCACCATAATTGCAAATACTCAGAACACAGC
>NZ_JAGWCX010000191.1:0-414 GCF_020657775.1 Clostridioides sp. ZZV14-6345
TGCGGCTGGATCACCTCCTTTCTAAGGAGAATTACCTACTGTTTAATTTTGAAAGTTCTTTATGAACTTCATATATGGGGGTGTAGCTCAGTTGGGAGAGCACTTGCCTTGCAAGCAAGGGGTCAGGAGTTCGACTCTCCTCATCTCCACCATTTAAGAGTATATTATCTAAATCTTTGATTTATCTAGTAGACTCTTACAATGCACTTATAGCTTAACTTTATACAAGCTTTGTGCGTTAGCGCTTTAAGCAACAGAATAAACTGAACGTATGTGAAGTTTGTTTGTTGGCGACGTGCGTTAGCACTTTAAGTAACGGAATAATCTGAGTGTATACGAAGGTTGTTCGTTGACGATGTGCGTTAGCACTTTGAAAACTGCATATATATTTAGTGATATGACATCTAATTTGTA
>NZ_JAGWCX010000192.1:0-406 GCF_020657775.1 Clostridioides sp. ZZV14-6345
GAGATAGATGGAGGAACTGAAGCCTAGACAGGATAGAAGACTCACTCACACTCACAGTTACTGGTACTCAGGTAGTACCAGTATGGGCCCTGAGGACCATGTTTCAGCTGCTAATTACTGTCTGTCCCTCCCTGCCCCCATCAGAGCTGTCTGTGTCTCCATCATGTGTATGTGTAGGTGAGGACACCTCAGCCCTGCAGCTCAGTGCTTCCAGAGAGTGTTCTGGGCTAGAGGAAAGGTGACTGGAGGTTGTGTCTCAGCCCTACCATCAACTTGGCTGTGTGTTGTTAGGCAAGGCGACCAACCTCTCAAGCTCATGCATCAATAAATGACCATGATGGCTGTGTCTTGTGTGTGGGTTCTAATAAGAACTAAAACTTGAAAGCTAAAAGGAAAGAGTATGCAC
>NZ_JAGWCX010000193.1:0-400 GCF_020657775.1 Clostridioides sp. ZZV14-6345
TCATAAAATAGATATAAGAATCTTTGCCTTTTCCTAACTCACAGAGATATTGCAAAGATCTTAAAAGTCATACAAAGTAAGTGGAATATATAAGCATAATTCTTTGGCACATGCTACCACAAGATAATAGCAGTCTTACTAAAATGAATAAAGTCATTGTGACTTTCTTTTTTTTCTTATAGCTATCTTACCTATAAATTAAAAGTAAACTCTTTGGCAAAATCAGCAAAGCTTTCTTGAAAATGGGAGTAATAGATTCAAGCAACCATAAGTTGATTCTTAAAATATGTTCAATACATGCAAAATCCATAATCTATGATTAAACTGAACATTATTTGTAGATGAATGAGGCCCATATTTTTAGTTTCATTTGAAGCCTTGTGTCCAAAATTCTTTCAAT
>NZ_JAGWCX010000194.1:0-398 GCF_020657775.1 Clostridioides sp. ZZV14-6345
CCTTGGAAGTTTGCACTGAAGAGATAAAATGGAGGTGGGGTTTGGAGGTGATAGTAGGAGGGATAAAATGAAGGCTGCTGCAGGAGGGTAAAAAGAAGGAGTGTGGGGAAGCTTCATCCATCCCTTGACTGGGCATCCCTTCGCCCAACGGCCATAGTGAGCTGCTGAAGCAGAAATGCTGCTGGTGCTCGTCGAGAAGCAGGCACAGTCTGGGAATTCGGCGGGCTAAGGTCAATCGAGTGTCAACTGCAGACGTGGAAGGCGCCAATAAATGCTCGTTGTGTTAAATTGCATCATGCTTTTGACTGATGGCCATTTCTTCCCAGTGAAAAGCAGCCGCTAAACCAACCTGTCAATATCTTTACACCTTTGCTCACGTTACTCCTTCTATCTGGAAA
>NZ_JAGWCX010000195.1:0-390 GCF_020657775.1 Clostridioides sp. ZZV14-6345
TATCTAAACGATAGAATCATAGGTGGTTACAAAGCCAAGCTACTTGGGCAGTGTCTTCGCCACTACTACCTTATATTAATGCTTTCAAATGTGAACCAGATGCTATGAATATTGCTTCAGTAGCTGTCAGAGATAAATCACCTATAGTATTAACTGATGGGAAAAGTGTGCCATTTAATACTACTAGAATAGAAAGTTATGTAATAGGTGTGACTTCATCAATGAGTGGTAGTTTAGTAAAGGTGAGCAAAATAGCATTTACAAAGTAGCGATTGTAGGCAAAAAGATAGAAATTCTATAAGTTAATATAAATACTTTATAATTCGTCAAATGTTAAATTTTTTAACATAATACTATTTAAATGTAGATAAAACTAAAAAGGGTTTTCTA
>NZ_JAGWCX010000196.1:0-390 GCF_020657775.1 Clostridioides sp. ZZV14-6345
CTCTGGAGGGGCTCAGAGGGGGCTGACGGGATGACCACCTCCTGCCGATAGAGACGGCTTGACCAAATGCTGATGCTCTTTGGCAATTCAGGCCCAAGATGTGGGCAGGAGATCAGGGAGTTCAGGGATCCGCTTCCCAACCCGCCAGCCAGGAAAATAGGACAAAGCTGAAGGGGCAAGGGGAACCCGAAGGCCCTCGGTTCCAAAGCTTTACAAACTTATCGAGCTGGGCTGTGACCCTCACTCACACTCTGGCCCTTGAGGGAGGGGCCTGGGGGAAAGCACAGGGCCTTGTCATGAGCAGGCAGTAGCTGTGTGACATTGGACAAGCTCCTTAACTTCTCTGATCCTTGATGATCTCTTCCAAAACAGGGACTCAGTGCCTCACTC
>NZ_JAGWCX010000197.1:0-384 GCF_020657775.1 Clostridioides sp. ZZV14-6345
ATATACAGTAGCTCCACCTTGTTTCAACCATTTTGCTATCAGTTCTGTTAGTGTTCTGTTTTCTTTTCCTTCATCTATATACCCAGTTGCTCCTGTCCCTTTTCCACTTAAAGTGTGTCCTGGTACTATTGCTATTTTCATTATTTATTTTCCTCCTTCAACTGTTTGTAAGTTTGATTTATACCTATTGACATACCCCAACAAATTACACCTTGTAAGATTGCGTTAGGACTAAGCCCTAGCATCCAAATAGAAAATCCGATTCCCAACACAAGTAATATAATTGGAATGTATTTATTATCTAGTTGTTTATATTTTTTACAACCTTTACCTATAATAGAGAGAGCAGCTACTAAAATTAGCAACTGCTCTGGTATAAAACTT
>NZ_JAGWCX010000198.1:0-384 GCF_020657775.1 Clostridioides sp. ZZV14-6345
AAGGTGAGAGTAGAGCCACAGTACCAAAGAAGTCATGATAATAAGTGATGGAGGGATAGGCTCAAGTCGTTTGAGTAGATTAAATATTATGTTTAAAAATTTGCGATAGTTCAGGTTCTTGTAAGACTAATAGAAACGAAAATCTCAAAGAAGTTTACTTCTTGGAAAGGAGATGATTAGTTGACTGAACAAAAGATGAAGAAAAGAAAAGTCCTAAGAAATAATGAATATTATGGGTAACAAGAAATATTAGATGATTTGTATAAGAAATCAAGCGAAGGTAGATATTTTGATAAACTGTATGAATTAATCATAAGTGAAGATAACATTATGAAAGCATATAGAACAATTAAAAGAAATACTGGTAGCAAAACAAAAGGTGTA
>NZ_JAGWCX010000199.1:0-383 GCF_020657775.1 Clostridioides sp. ZZV14-6345
TACCAATGTATGGGGACCTTTACAATCAGGATATTTTGGGCTTTTAATGGGACGTTCTAGCTCAGCTTTGAAGGGCTTAAACATCATTCCCGGGGTAATTGATGCTGACTATCCAGGTGAAATAAAAATCATGCTCCGTTTATCTAGTTATTATGTGATAGAACTTTTACGTGGATAGCTCAGTTGATGTTAATACCTTACTTGTCCCCTGCTCACGCCTCGATTTCAGTCTCGGTTTCTCCCGCCGAGTTACAGAGGATATTGCAATATCTACACATTGCCCCTGGTTCCCTGAGGATGGCACCTTGGACATTGAGCTGTGGGAAAGGGCTGGCAAGGCACTAAAGTCTCGCTTTGAGCATGGTCTTTTAAAGGATGTACAT
>NZ_JAGWCX010000200.1:0-381 GCF_020657775.1 Clostridioides sp. ZZV14-6345
CTATGGAGGGTGAAGATCAATGGCCCACATACTATACTAGGCAGAGGTTACAGCTCCCTCGTCTTGCTTGCTTCTCTTTTCCTCTCCTGCTCTGCAAGAACTCAGCCCTTAAGTGAGTTTCATTCAGCTGAGAAGTGGGTGGGTGGGACTGGGCCTTGTGTAGAGGACAAGCGCAGTGTGCTGTTGAATAGGCCTGAAGCCCAGTAGCAACAGGTTAGGGGAAGCGGTGTCCTGTGTCAGACTTTCTCGGCTTACAGATCTTAGCAGTTATGTGAGTGGTGTTATTGCTTTTTATTTAGGACACACTATGGGATACTTTTATAGGATACTCTCAAACCAAGAATTCGAGGTCTGCTTTTGCCTATGGGGTGGAGTTTAATG
>NZ_JAGWCX010000201.1:0-380 GCF_020657775.1 Clostridioides sp. ZZV14-6345
CTCCAAAAGTCTCACGAATTGTAGGTATAAATGTCTGAATCTAAGTTTGAGCAGTGGAACTGAAACTGGACAGACTGCTTTGGATAAAAATTTTAATAACGAGAAATCCTAACACACAATCTCTCCATCACCCCAGCCAGGCAACTCCTCCTCCCCTGTGTCAGTAGAAGACCAGAGGTTTACAAAGCTGGAGAAATGGAGCTAGACTGGTTCTGACCTTGCAGTACCAGACACATTGACGGTGTGGACGGCACACCATTAGTGGATATGTTAGGGATTAATTCAACCTTTCTATTTCAACAGTGAAGTTCTCATCTCCTCTCTTTTTTCCTGAATGCTGGTAGTCAGGCCTATTCCTTCCAACCCACGCGCTGTTAGCA
>NZ_JAGWCX010000202.1:0-377 GCF_020657775.1 Clostridioides sp. ZZV14-6345
CTCTGGGAGACTGGAGAACAGGAACCTCAGTTATCCTCCCAGTGGGGTGAGGGAGGTGGGCATCCATACACCTGTTCCCAACAGTCATTGGTTGGGCTGCTCCCTCGGGTGTTAATTTTCCTAACATCCTGCCTACTGCCTGGGCGGACGGTGAGGATCCTGGTGGTCAGAGAGAGCCTCTGGGCAAAGAGATGCAGGCAGGTGCTCGGATGGAAGGTGACCCATGTGCAGGGGAGATGGACGGGGAACTGACAGCATCTGCCACAGCCTTGTTTCATCTCCTCTCTGCCCACTGGGTGTGGACATCTTGCCTGGAAAATACAGATGTCTGTGCCTTGGGCTGCAGCTTCCACAGGCAGCAGCTACTTTGTTCCTCT
>NZ_JAGWCX010000203.1:0-373 GCF_020657775.1 Clostridioides sp. ZZV14-6345
GACTGATATGTGACTGAAAATGCTCTCAAAGCTGCGAATGCAACTCTTTTGGCTGTATTGTCAATGAATGGCCTTTCTCTAAGAGTGAAGTTCACCCTGACCTGAAACTGTCTAAGGGGTGTGATCACGATGCCTGTGCGTCTCGGGGCTCTGGGTAGACACGAGCTGGCATTGTAATTGCGGCTTTCCACACCCCCTTCCCTGGAGTTCTGGGTCTGCCTGACTAGGTAAACTCACTCCTCCTCCTGCTGTGACTGTTCCAGCTCCTCTTCCCGTTCTCTCCTCCCCCTGGAATCTTCAGGGCACAGTGTGCACTCTGCCTATCCTCTCAACCCCGCCAACCTTTCTCTGTCCATGTTCTTGCACCTTAAGC
>NZ_JAGWCX010000204.1:0-372 GCF_020657775.1 Clostridioides sp. ZZV14-6345
GTATTACACTAGATAGCAGTTAGAGTATTAAACTAAAATTATTACAAGATCACTCGTTTAGAATTACAATAGCAGTATTTAGGGCTTCCTAATAAGAGCAGTCCTTGGTTGTATTGTCAAATGTTGTCACGAATTGTTGTATAAGTCAAGAGCTGAATCTTTGTTAATTCTGGATTTCAGGTCTCTTTCGGAGGGTAGCCGTATAACCTATGTCATACTACAAGATTGTACTGACTAGGTTTTGTGATCAGCCTTATATTTAAACAATGCCACACACCCCCAGACACACACACATACACACAAGTAAATTCTTGCTTAAACTGAACAGGTTTCCAGTTCCAATTGCTCTATAAGGTACATGTGGTGTTAGTT
>NZ_JAGWCX010000205.1:0-372 GCF_020657775.1 Clostridioides sp. ZZV14-6345
GAATCACTGATGTCTGCATAGGGAAACCTCAGATCAATAACATTTTAATGATTGTAGTCTTTGATACAGGAACTTTTCATTTCCAGTTATTGTGGATGGGCAGGATCTGTTTTTGTTCAGTGGATCCTTTGTCTTCTCACTAAATGAGGAGTAAAAATAGAAGAAGAAAGGTTATCTGTAAGCTATAAACCAAAGATTTTTCTGTGTGATTAAGTGTGCAACATACTAGAGTCAGAGGCATATTTTAATTGCAAATAAGCAGAAGTTAGGTAGCGAGAAGAGGGTAGATATACAACCTAGAAGCTTGACTAAATAAAGATATCCTAGTAAAATTTTGAGCTTGAATAAATTTTCTTACCTCAGATGTTCATG
>NZ_JAGWCX010000206.1:0-372 GCF_020657775.1 Clostridioides sp. ZZV14-6345
ATATACTATGCTACAAAGCAAGTTTCAACACAGTTCAAAGGATTTAGATCATTTGAAATATGTTTCATGATGGTACTGGACATAAACTAAAAATCCATAATAGAAAACTAGGAAGTTCTCAAAGGTTTGAAAATTAGACAATACACTGCTCATATTCAATGATAAATCAGACTGGATATCAGAAAATATGTTAAATGAGTGACATTGAAAATTTGACATTTTAAAACGTGGCATGCAGCTAAAGCATATGTTAGAGATGAAAAAAAGCTGGAAAATCAAGTCTAACTATTCACTTCAAGAAGTTTAAGTGCTAAAAAGAACAACAAATTACAACCAAAGAAAAGAGAAGGAAGAAAATAATTAGGATAATAG
>NZ_JAGWCX010000207.1:0-372 GCF_020657775.1 Clostridioides sp. ZZV14-6345
AAGTAAGGGAGGAATGTGCCTTTTCCCACAGCTTTCCTATCTGCAAGGGCTGGCACGGCCTTCTCCTAAGTGTACTCTCTGTGGTGGATCCCCCAGACCAGCAGCCAAACTGCAGGGGTCTCCCTCTTCCTGTGCCCCATGCTCTAGCCCACCTCCTTTTCCCCAGGCTCATGAGTGACAGGGAATGGCTGCAGTGGGAATGTGCAAGAGTCTTCCAGGGAGCTAAGAAGGAACATATGTGACATCTCTGGTAAATTATATAAAAGGGCTGGATGGTCGAAAGAAGCAAACTCAAAATTGCTAACACCGGGCTCCATGAACAATGGGAGACAGAGAATTAAGGCCAATTTCTGGATTTCCATGGAGTAAGGA
>NZ_JAGWCX010000208.1:0-368 GCF_020657775.1 Clostridioides sp. ZZV14-6345
GGTGCAGGGCCTGGCCGCGCTGGCCGCCGCGCTCAGGAGCAGCGCCTGATGGCCGGCTGGCGGCGCGTCTGGCGCTGGCTGGCTGCTCTGCTTTTGGTAGCGGCCAACGCACAGCCGGCATGCGCTGTGCCCACATTTGCCTTCTACTACGGGCGCGACATCCCCTGGGAATCGCTGGGCGCGTTCGACGTGGCGGTGGTCGAGCCGGGCAACGTCGGCGCCGCCGGCTGGTCGCACCGCCTGAACCCGGACACCACCGTCGCCGCCTATGTCTCGGTGGGCGAGGTGCACCCCACGCGCAGTTACTTCGCGCAGCTGCCGCCCGGCTGGAAGCTCGGCGAGAACCCCGCGTTCGGCTCCACCATGAT
>NZ_JAGWCX010000209.1:0-367 GCF_020657775.1 Clostridioides sp. ZZV14-6345
AACCATCCTTGTTTTATTTTTCGATTGTTCCATCTAGGTTTTCTATATCTTAACCTTTGCCTCCTAATTCTTCTATACTGACTTTTTTCTAATAATCTATCTTTCATACCTTGAAGCAATTTTACTTCTCCAACTATTAATTCTTTACTATCTGTTATAGCTGAAAATCCTATATTTAAATATCCACTATCTATCCCCAATGTTATAGTTTGAATATATTCAGTATCTGTCTTATATAATAATTGTATAATAAATGGATTAACTCTTTTAACAGTAGCTTTCTTTTGTTTTAATAATTTTCTAGCCTTTGCATTAGTAGTAGGCATTAATGGTTTTCCTTCAAAATTAATTACATATACCATAGTAT
>NZ_JAGWCX010000210.1:0-367 GCF_020657775.1 Clostridioides sp. ZZV14-6345
AATGAGTTCTATAGCATCATCATTATCTAAACACAATACAACTCCAACAGACCCAGGAACTAATGGAGCTAAGACAGTTATGATTGACCCAGGACATGGTGGTTCGGATACTGGAACAACAGGTAAATCGTTGGGAGGTATTAAAGAAAAAGACTATACTTTAAATACTTCACTTGCAACAACTGAGTATTTACGTTCAAAGGGAATCAATGTAATCATGACAAGAGATACAGATAAGACTTTATCTCTTGGAAATAGAACTGCTTTATCTAATTCTTTGAGACCAGATTTATTTACAAGTATACACTATAATGCTTCTGATACAACTGGAAACGGTGTAGAAGTATTTTATAAACTTAAAGATAAA
>NZ_JAGWCX010000211.1:0-365 GCF_020657775.1 Clostridioides sp. ZZV14-6345
CAACAAGAGAGGGAAAGTCGTTCAGGCAAAGCAGGGACAGAGTCAGAAAAGCACATATCCAGGGGTGGTGAGAAATCAATGCAGTTAGAGCCTCACCTCTGGAGGGGGTGTCAGTAGCAGGAGGCAAGGACATAAAGGGAGGGGGTGTTAGCATGTCGGTAAAAGGGAGACCCTCAATGTTTTTAACTGGAAAGTGACCTGGTCCAATATGCAGTTTAGGACGATGGCTCTTCAGGAATGTGCAGAATGGAATGGGAAAGAGCAGACCTGGAATCAGGGATAGCAGTTGGGAGACTATTAATGTGATAGTTAGGTTGAAAGAGAATGAGATATTCAACTGAAAAAAACAACGCCAGGGATTAAGA
>NZ_JAGWCX010000212.1:0-364 GCF_020657775.1 Clostridioides sp. ZZV14-6345
TCCTTAGTTATTCCATTTACCTTATTTATAACATTTGTTGACAACATTTGAGGACCACCTATAAAATAAGCACTTTGTAAATCCTCACTCTCTAGCCACTTATATGTATTATTTGTAATACTATCTTTATCAGTTAATATAATTGGTTGCTTATCTTGACCTGCTTTTGCTGCTATAGTAAGTGCATCTACTTCTCCACCATTAGCATTTGTTATGTACACTTTCTCTACATCGTGATTTTTATCTATTTCTTTTGCTATCAATAGAGATGTTTCATATCTATTAGAGCCATTTAGACGTGTTTGACTAGTATTTACAGTCGATTTAATTTGATTAGCAGTAGTTTTAGAAATAGAATTCTCAT
>NZ_JAGWCX010000213.1:0-362 GCF_020657775.1 Clostridioides sp. ZZV14-6345
ACATTTACATACCACATAGTTAATATAAAACTTCAAGAGTAAAACACTTTTGCAAATGTCCATACTGATTTACATACCACATAGTTAATATAAAACGGAAGGGGATATAAAAAGTATAAAAATAATTCCTAGAATTTACATACCACATAGTTAATATAAAACAAATAAAAGGTCTTGATTTTGAATCTTTTGGTTATGTATTTACATACCACATAGTTAATATAAAACCCAATATGTCCCCTGATAAATATAAAAATGCTTGTGGATTTACATACCACATAGTTAATATAAAACCGTTGCATATGTACAAAAGAAGTTGAGTATGAAAAACATTTACATACCACATAGTTAATATAAAACTT
>NZ_JAGWCX010000214.1:0-361 GCF_020657775.1 Clostridioides sp. ZZV14-6345
GGGTTACATGCATCACAGCTTAAAGAATGTCTTCCCATATGGCAGAAGTGATTGCCTTTAATTGAAAGTTTGTCTTAAAAGTGTTATCCTTCCAGATTGGATTGAGGTCATCAATGACTTCTCTCCTGTTTACATAACAAAGGATACACTGCCAAATGTTTCCTGTTCCCATTCTTCTTAAAAATACCTTCTGAAGGGCAGAGGAAAGGCTAAAATATATCTAGCTGACCCACAGGATAAGGAAAGGTGGTTAGAATTAGCTTCAAGTTGAATGGTGAGTCAATTATTTCCTTCCAAAATCTCCCACATCATCCACTCAGAGGCCAGATTTATGGGGAGAAGGACTCATTTATAACTAGCC
>NZ_JAGWCX010000215.1:0-359 GCF_020657775.1 Clostridioides sp. ZZV14-6345
TGGACAACTTAAACCAGCATATAATATACAATTCGGTGTAGATTCAGAATATATAGTTTGGGTAAGTTCAGGGCATCAACCTACTGACACTACAACATTAATACCGTTTTTAAAATCTATTGAGGACTATACAAAATTTAAATATCCTAAAGTAGTAGCTGATTCTGGATATGAAAGTGAGGAAAACTATACATTTTTAGAGTGTAATAATCAATTATCTTTCATAAAACCTGCAAATTATGAAATTAGTAAAACTAGAAAATATAAAAATGATATTGGGCGTATTGATAATATGGATTATGATGAAAAAAATGACTATTATATTTGTAAAAATAGCAAAAAACTATTTGCTAATAAAA
>NZ_JAGWCX010000216.1:0-359 GCF_020657775.1 Clostridioides sp. ZZV14-6345
GAGGTAGCAATCCCATGAGTCAAATTCCTTCTAAAACACCATGATGACAGACTAAAAGTCCAAGTTCACCCTGTGTGCCCATGTTTGCTGCTCCTTTAGGATCAGTATTACGGTAATCTCTTACATGTGTGTAACACTTTGAAATTTTAAACTATTTTCATAATCAGGAACTTCTCACAACCACCCTCAGGTTAGGGTGAGGTTAGTGGGGCTCATATTAGCCTCCCCATTTTGACATTGAAGAAACTAGACAAATTAATTGGCTTGCCCCAAACCAAACATCCAGGCTGGACAAGCAGAGTTGGACCCTGGATTTGAAGGGAGAGAGCAGGCCAGTGAAGGGAAGAGCAAGAACAGAG
>NZ_JAGWCX010000217.1:0-359 GCF_020657775.1 Clostridioides sp. ZZV14-6345
AAGGAGAGCCGCCCCCATGTGCCTGCAGCCGGCTTCTCTTTTGTCACTGGTAGCCCCTGTCTGTCAGGGACAAGCGGGGCTTGGCTGCCTCCACTTCTCAGTCCCGGCTGGGTAAGGTCGCCCTGCCTGGTCTGGTGTCCGGGGTGCCCGGGTCCAGCTTTGTGGCCAGCGCCTCCCCGGACGTCAGCATCCTCAGGGCTCTGGATTTGCACGTGCAGCTGACCCTCTGGGGCAACCCCGCTCCATCAGCTTCTGCCTTCAAGGCTCAGCTCTCTTCCTCTGGGGCTCTGGGGGGTTGTCCCACTCCCTGGATGCCCGTGGGCTCCCTCTCTGGGCCTCTGCTTTGCACTCAGTGGAGA
>NZ_JAGWCX010000218.1:0-358 GCF_020657775.1 Clostridioides sp. ZZV14-6345
ATTTAGAAGGTCTATCTAGTGCTTTCCAAAACTTCCTGGTCAATTTTGATAATCTCTTGCCCTTTGGTCATACATTTTATATTCTTTTAATTTTTTAACAGATAAAATATAAATATTATATGTACAATAGTAATATTGCTAGTTACAGGTCTGATTTCTTTAACTGCTGTCGTTTGCTGGTGGTAGATTGTCTTCTCTTGTGCTTTTTGCTCTGAGTGAATGATCTTTGGAATGTATTTATGGAAATTCCTTGAGGCCTAAATTTAGAGCACATTCATCCAACAACTCTTGTTTTGAGCTTGTTTTTTCTAGGCGTCTGAGGATACAAATTTATGCATAGCATGCTCTGAGATAATAC
>NZ_JAGWCX010000219.1:0-357 GCF_020657775.1 Clostridioides sp. ZZV14-6345
GAATTATACTAATCATCATCCTCATTCAATGACACACTATCATCATTTTATCAGTTTTTCTCATTTATCTTGCACTACAATCCCGTTTCTAACCTCACCAATTTCCTAATACAGACCCACTCTGTTTATACACATGTATTTTTAATCCATGGAAATGTTGTATTTAGTAGTATTTTAGGTACACGTATGCTTTAATGTAGTAATAGGTATTGGGCTGTCTCATTCTGCTTCCTACTCTACATAATGCTTAATGTAATATTCAAGGATAGGCACAGTCCACTGTTTTAAATTGAGGTATGATTGACTTAGAAAATGCGGTACTTTTTTAATGATCCCATATTCATGGCAGCATTATTT
>NZ_JAGWCX010000220.1:0-357 GCF_020657775.1 Clostridioides sp. ZZV14-6345
GCCGTGTAAAGAGTTGTAGGAGAAGAGATGGAGGGGTTTCAAAAATACTGTACTCACTCCAGACCAAATGAGTTAAAATCTCTGATAGCTGAGCCAAAAGTCTCAGTATTTTTTGAAGGCACCTCAGGTAATTCTGATGTACAGCTACTTTTGAAAACCTCTGTTCTACTCTCTGCTCTTCTTTGTACTCCCACAGCATCTATCATAACTTTATCACTACACTTACCTCACGATATTGAAACTGTTTCTCCACGTCTTACAGAGTAGAAGCTCCCCAATGGCAGTGATGTTCTCTTATTTTTCTCCATATCTCCAGTGCCTTGTAAATTTTCTGGCACAAAGTAGTCTCTATAAATT
>NZ_JAGWCX010000221.1:0-355 GCF_020657775.1 Clostridioides sp. ZZV14-6345
AGTTATTAAATTACTAGGAGCATCAGAACCACCCTCACTCTTGTACTTAATATGATGAATTTCTAATATCTGTTCTTTACTCTTATTCTTACAATTAGGATTTTGACATTTGTGTCCATCTCTGTGAAGTACATATTCCCTTACATTCCAAAAGCTCATTTGTTCTCCCTGTTGATATTCTACACCAGATATATCAGGATTCTTGATTTTTTGTATATCAAAATTAGCAACCTCTAATACTATATTTCTGATAGGCAATATAGTATTAAGATAATCTATAAATTTAACATGAGTATCCAATTTATGTTGTAAACTTGGTGCTAACCATCCTTGTTTTATTTTTCGATTGTTCCAT
>NZ_JAGWCX010000222.1:0-353 GCF_020657775.1 Clostridioides sp. ZZV14-6345
ACTTACTAATTAATGGTTCAGAAGAGATCTCCATTTCTTTACTTTGTTCCAAGTCCTGTAACTGTAATACTTTTATACCATTGCCAACACTCCATGTGATATCATTCCAGTAAGATTTAGGTAATTGTCAAAGTTAAGTAGACCTCTACATCAGGCTACGATGCTGCCAAATACCACAAAAATGTGGTATTGAGGATATACTGTATCAGGGACCCATTGGTTCAGGGAGGTGACTCTTCAGAGTCCCTTAGAGACGCTGAGACCACACCTTTCCACTGATAGAGTGAGTTCTGTTATGGGAACAAGATTATTTGATTTAAATTGAGAGAAGATTTGCTCTGAACTGTCTATAC
>NZ_JAGWCX010000223.1:0-352 GCF_020657775.1 Clostridioides sp. ZZV14-6345
CATCTGTAGTGTAGATACTAACTTATTTACTTTATTAATCATCATGCTTTTAGCTGACAAACTAGAGACTCTAAATCTATGGGAAATAGCCCAATGACAGCCCACACGCCACATAGTTATACTAGAAAGCAGCATCAAGATGAAACAAGAATGAGATTTAGGGAAATTATCTCTCCCAGGAATAAGTAATTACAGTGAAGACTCTGACCTAGAAACTTGCATTTCCTAGGTCTCTCTCTCTCTTTTTTCTCTCCTCTCTCCCGTCAAGATACATAGGATATTCATTCTTTCCTATATTACCTGTGAGGGAGAAGGAGTGTAATTTGGAGGTAGTACCACACTCTGAAGACAT
>NZ_JAGWCX010000224.1:0-350 GCF_020657775.1 Clostridioides sp. ZZV14-6345
AAATGGTTGAAACAAGGTGGAGCTACTGTATATACTGGAAAAGTAGATAAATCTAATAACTATTTAGTAGAGCAATGTCAAATAGCCAATAAGCAAAATGTAGACTTAGCAGTACAAATCCATTTCAACGCAAATAAAACAACTCTAAATCCTATGGGTACAGAGACAATATACAAAACTAACAATGGTAAGGTGCATGCTGAAAGAGTCAACAAAAAACTATCAACAATATTTAAAAATAGAGGTGCGAAATCAGATGTTAGGGGTCTTTATTGGCTTAAGCATACGAAAGCTCCAGCAATATTAATAGAAGTGTGCTTCGTAGATAGTAAAGCAGATACAGATTATTA
>NZ_JAGWCX010000225.1:0-350 GCF_020657775.1 Clostridioides sp. ZZV14-6345
TCGTTTAGTGTTGTAAAACTATATTTAAACTTTCCTATATTTCCTCCGTTTATTGTACAGTTTGTTGTAGGATTTCCAAATATAGATTTTTCTTCTCCAATACTATGTACATATATTCCACTTGTTTCTGGTAATGTATTTTTATAAACATTTACTATTACAGTATATAATGTGTTTGGTTTATACATAGAATAGTTTGTTGTAAAAAAGTTATGATACATTACTCCATCTTCTGTTGTTATATTTATTTTATTATCTGAAAAAGTTGTTTTCCATAAAGAAAAATCTGAGATATTATTACCCCATAAATTAACTAGTGTTTTTCCTTCTACATTGAAATTAGTTAGATA
>NZ_JAGWCX010000226.1:0-346 GCF_020657775.1 Clostridioides sp. ZZV14-6345
TCTCTGCCCTATCTTGCCTCTTGATGACGGGCCCTTGCTTATGGCGAGCAGACCATGTCCCTTTGTGCAGTAACAGAACAACTTGTGCTAAAATTACGCTAGAGCATGTGCTCATCCACCTTCCAGAAAGATGTGTGCAAGGGCTCACTTTTGATCATTTTCAGAAAAATATTTCACTAAGAAATTCAAAACTATCTTCTTCAAGACGTTCAAAAGCATAAAACAAGGTGAAGAAGTTCCAGGCCAGCAATGAGATCTAAGAAATAGCTTAAATTTCATTTACTCCAGAGCAAAGCTTCTAAAACCACGTCTACTGGTTGGTGCTTTAAAATCAACACATCTAATC
>NZ_JAGWCX010000227.1:0-346 GCF_020657775.1 Clostridioides sp. ZZV14-6345
ATGCTAAATTGCAAATACCTCTCATACAAAGTTTTGATACTATTACTACATCACAATCTTTTGTATCATTATCAAATATTTCTATATTAAACTTATCACTTAATAAATCAAATTTACTTTTATCATTTTCATATAATATAACTACTTTTTTTCTATTTTCATTTTCTATCCACCCCATATTCGTAATATTTATTTTTTTGTAAATTTCTTCTACTATAATCTCTATATGATTGTTATAATCCCTCAGCTTTTCCTTCTAGGGGTATAGCTATCTCTTTATTATCTTTGCAATACTTCCTTTTGGAAATGCGTATGCATTTGCCTCATCGTAATCTATGTGTATATA
>NZ_JAGWCX010000228.1:0-344 GCF_020657775.1 Clostridioides sp. ZZV14-6345
CCTTCTCCTCCTGCATCAGGCTACTTCTTGCTAGGAGATTTGTTCACTCTTTCACTATTCTCATTCGTCCCCTCTACGCCCCCCTCTTTCCTGACGTTCAACACACGCAAGAACTTAAAGAAGCTCGTGCACCTGCCCATTTCCTTCCGCATAACTCCGTAAAGAATTTAAAACAGAAAGGCCTTTGGTGACACATTTTTCAACACCTCGGTTATCTCTAATAATCTATTCCCAGTAGCTTGGGGGAGGGAGGTAGAGGAAAAAGATAAACCCGAGGGAGCTTTCCTCCACCTACAGCGCAAAAGGTGGCGCGCCGAGGAAAGCGGAGCGCCGCCAGCCCGCAG
>NZ_JAGWCX010000229.1:0-343 GCF_020657775.1 Clostridioides sp. ZZV14-6345
TATTTAATCACTTTGCCCACAGTTCCTGAGACTATCTTTCTTTATCTTTTTGTCTAACAGTTTTACTGGAATATGTCTTGGTGTTGATTGTTCCAGGTCAATTTTCCCTGGTATCCGGTGGATCTTTACAATGTGCAGATATAGGTAATTTAAAATTTTATGGAATATTTTTTAGCTAATAGTTTTAATTTGTTTCTATTCCATTGTTTTGATTTTATTTTCTCAGAGACATCAATTATATATATATATGTTGGGCATCCTTTGTCTAACTTCCATTTTTATTCTTTTGTCTCTGACCCTTTTTACTTCTTTCAAATCCATTTCATTTCCTTTGGTTCATTAT
>NZ_JAGWCX010000230.1:0-342 GCF_020657775.1 Clostridioides sp. ZZV14-6345
TATTTGAACTCTTTATGAGATAAATTACTTATCTCCCTTTCACTAAGGTTTTTTTCTGAGGCTTTATCTTGTTTTGTCATTTGGAATATATTCTTTTGTTTATTTTGCTTGATATTCTGTGTGGGTTTCTATGCATTAGATAAAATTGCCATCTCTCTCAGTCTTGAAGTACTGGCCTCATGTAAGTGATGAATCTTGTCCAACTGTGCCCTAGCTTTCTGTTTGCCTCTCAAATCTTTGTGATTGTGAAAGCAATTGCTACTTTGTAATAGTTCCTAGTAGTTAAGGGTGTGCCAAGACACATCACTGTCCCAAATAGAAAGATCTCAGTCAGTATTTAGA
>NZ_JAGWCX010000231.1:0-341 GCF_020657775.1 Clostridioides sp. ZZV14-6345
TCTACATGCAGAGCAAAGAAAATAAAAGGGAGGAGAAAACCAGAAAGAGTTTAAGGAAACTGCATAGAGATGAAGAACAGGAATCCACAGGCTGAGAGGCCCAGGAGGCGCACAGCACATGGAACAGAACTACAGCCAAACTCAGAGGAAGCAGAACGCACTCTTGGAATGCCAGAAACACGGGAAGAGTAAGCTTCCCACCAAGAGCAAGAATCAGAATGACCTCTGGGTCCCTAAGCATGACACTATAAGCTACCAGAAGATGAGGTAACACAGAGCACACTGCTACCCTAACATCTGGAGATCCAAACTATCAACCACACACGCAAGTGACACATACA
>NZ_JAGWCX010000232.1:0-340 GCF_020657775.1 Clostridioides sp. ZZV14-6345
AATTTTAAATGATTTTAGTAATTTTTTTGCATAAAAATCACAACAAAATAAAGTAATATAGCTGGGGCACATATTTATTCAACATTTTCCAAACCATTATAAAGCTCCTACTATGTGCTGGCACAACTTAACCTTTAGATTAAAAACAAAAAGATACGAGCCCCCAATGTCTAAACTTTGCAGTCTGGACCATTGGATAGATGTATAAATAGGTAACGACAGCATAATGAGGTAGTTGCAAAGATAAAGTTAGACAGTTACTACCCCATGCCATCTACTCAAATTGTTTTGAGTACACTGGTCCTTTCCAGCAGCTAAATGTGGTGCAATGTGGAGTGTG
>NZ_JAGWCX010000233.1:0-337 GCF_020657775.1 Clostridioides sp. ZZV14-6345
TTTAAATCCAGCACCCTGCTAGCCGCCTCGGTACAAGTTAATGCACAGGAAAGAACCTGGAATTATATATACCAAGGAAGCTGCCATGTTCTCTCTGAATAGTCGGGGACTGTGGATAATTTTTATGTTCTTTTTGCTTGTATGGGTTCTAATTTATGTATGATGAGTTTATAATGTTGTTGCAATTTAAAAATGGGAAAAACTGCATTTTGAAAAACAAAATCTATCTCCTACTTTGTCACTCGTGGCACATATTAAACACTCAATAAAACTTGTGTTCATTGAGCATCTACTTTGGCGTCAGACACCATACTTGAAAGAATAAGTGCCATTACTG
>NZ_JAGWCX010000234.1:0-336 GCF_020657775.1 Clostridioides sp. ZZV14-6345
GAGATAAGCAATGCACAAATAAGCCAAAAATAAAGATAATTTAAGTAGGGTAGTATGAAAGTGACTTAAGGAGAGGATACTTAAGCTGATAAATGAATGCTAGGAGTGAGCCATGTGTGATTCAGAGGAAAGAACTTTTCAAAGTAGTGAATATTATGTACCTTCCAAGGGTATCAGCCTTGGTATGTTCAAGAAACAGAAAGAATGCCAGTGTAGGTGGAGCAGAGTAGGCAAGGAGGCAATAGTACAGTGCACTTGGGCAGGAGCTAGGTCTGCTAGGACTTTGCACCCAAGATAAGGAGTTTGAATTTTATTTTCCAAATATAATATGAAAAC
>NZ_JAGWCX010000235.1:0-335 GCF_020657775.1 Clostridioides sp. ZZV14-6345
GAAACTGCCTGGGAGAGTAGGACGTAGCCACGTTAAATGTTCCAAGGTAGCTCAACGGTGGAGCAACCGGCTGTTAACCGGTAGGTTGTGGGTTCGAGCCCCACCCTTGGAGCCAAAAAAGCCGAAGTGGCGGAACTGGCAGACGCACAGGACTTAAAATCCTGCGGGACTTACCTCTCGTACCGGTTCGATTCCGGTCTTCGGCACTTATAAAACAATATCGCGGAGTGGAGCAGTTGGCAGCTCGTCGGGCTCATAACCCGAAGGTCGTAGGTTCAAGTCCTGCCTCCGCAACCATTAAAATGGCTCGTTGGTCAAGAGGTTAAGACACCGCC
>NZ_JAGWCX010000236.1:0-335 GCF_020657775.1 Clostridioides sp. ZZV14-6345
ACATCCTACAATGCACAGGATTATTTCCCTGGAAAAATGCATTATGTAGTCCGTAACATCAGTGGCGCCAATGTTGAAAAACCCAGAACTAGATGAAACGAAGGGGAAAAAGGAATTGGAGAAAAAGTGAGAGATTTGGGATATATTTTAGTAATAGTACTGACAGGACATGCCAAAGAGAGTGAAAGAAAGTATAAATCCTAGATGCTTGACCTGGATAACTGTGTAGGTGATGGTGCTATCTACCAAGATGGTGAAGATTTGAGGAAAAATGAATTTGGGAGGAAAATGGAGTGCAATCAAGTATTCAGTGTGAAACATATTGTGTTCAAGAT
>NZ_JAGWCX010000237.1:0-335 GCF_020657775.1 Clostridioides sp. ZZV14-6345
GTACAGGGATGTCAGCACAGTGGCAGAGCAGTGGGAAGGAGTCAGAATCAGATTGAGGATTCACTGGGAGGTGAAAATGGAGGCAGTAAAGAGAAACTACCCTTCACTGAGCCTTCAGTAAGGCTAGGATTTCTACGAAAGATCAAGGAAGACGGTAAAATATCTGAGAAAAGGAACTATTCCTCGGTGGCTCTAAAAAGCAATGCTTCTAAACATTTAAGCCCCACTTTGATTTAAAATCTGGGAACTGAAAAGTTACTAGCAGGCCTGTAACTCACTCCTTCCCAATCAGGGAACAAGGGGGATTGAACGACCTCAAGCAGACCCTGAAAACA
>NZ_JAGWCX010000238.1:0-335 GCF_020657775.1 Clostridioides sp. ZZV14-6345
TTTCGTCGGACGCGTCAGATGTGTGTCAGGGACAGTCCCCCGGTTGTGTCATCACCCGGTACTGGTTTCCTGAACCTTCCTGTCCACATGTGTATGAACTGTCCCATGAGTAAATTATTTTCAGGGAAAACCTTTTAAGGGTGTTGTTTGTCTCCTGCCATGAACCTGACTGGTGGGGCCGCAGGAGTAACAGAGCTGACCTAAGGAGACTGGGGAGGTCTGTAACAGCCACCTTGGGACACGGGAGAGCAGGGACCAAGGGCACTCTGTCATAGGTGTGGGAGGCCCCGAGAACCAGGGCCTGCCCCCTATACACATCTCCGAGCCCACGAGCC
>NZ_JAGWCX010000239.1:0-334 GCF_020657775.1 Clostridioides sp. ZZV14-6345
CTTCAAAGATTAGGTTAGGAGGAAATAAAATGGTAGGTTTATTTGCAATATGTTTAGTAGGATTAGTACAAAATAGAGATTAAGTGGAGGGGTGTATTTAGATGGAAGCAGCTAGATTAATAGCAATGGGTCAAATTAAACAGGCTGAAAAAGAAATAAGTAAATTGCAAGGTACAAAAAACAATAGTAGTTTAATGTGGTGGGAAGCTGTTAAGTTTGCAAGTGAAAATATATTACAAGGGTTGGAATATGATATAGAGCTAGAAGCATCAACTGATTTCAGAGAGTTTATGATAACACAAGAAGAACTTGAAAGAGATAGACCTATAGATGT
>NZ_JAGWCX010000240.1:0-333 GCF_020657775.1 Clostridioides sp. ZZV14-6345
TATGACGATAGGTAATCCTTTGAAGTTATCTCCAGATTTTCCCCCGTCCCACACCGTGCGTGAGACTTTCACCTCACACGGCGTTCCCTCGTTTGAATTGTAGATATATTATGCGACCAATTTAAAATCTATCGGTTCTAAATTTGCTTGTTTTCTTAATTGGTTAAATTTTGATTTCGATTTAACTGTCCAATCTTTTGATGATTGTAGAATTAATTTAATATTAGTTGAGTGTATAAGTTTATGTATATCCTTATGAACTATAATTAAGTTATCATATTTATCTGTTCCACCAGATTTTAGTGGAACTTTATGATGGCAATGTACTTCATC
>NZ_JAGWCX010000241.1:0-330 GCF_020657775.1 Clostridioides sp. ZZV14-6345
TTTTCAAATTTATATGTTACTGTTGCACCACTTCTTGATCTATCTGTTATTGTTGTTAAAAAAGAAATTATTTTACCATTTTCATCACATTTAGCAAAATAATATCCAGGTGATGAACTAAAAGTTTGTCCATTTAATTTTTTCAATTCAAATGGAATATCATTTTGCTCTTCTAATTCAGTAGTTATAACAAATTTTTTATTTAATATCTCATACTTTATATTATATTTCTTCAATTTGTTCAAATTTACTTTATATTCAAATTGCATTTTATTCGTTGAGGATTCTGATAGTTTGCATATTTTAGTATCTCTCAATATACCAAATAAA
>NZ_JAGWCX010000242.1:0-329 GCF_020657775.1 Clostridioides sp. ZZV14-6345
TGGGGTTTTATATTAACTAAGTGGTATGTAAAGAAAAATTACAATTTTTATCTTAAATATATTATATCAAGTTTTATATTAACTAAGTGGTATGTAAAGACGCAATAGGAGCAACTGCAGAGATTGCAGATAACGCGTTTTATATTAACTAAGTGGTATGTAAAGATTTTTTATCTGTTTATACTTCTTATTTTTTTTATAGTTTTATATTAACTAAGTGGTATGTAAAGAATGGTAGGACGCTAAAAAAGAATTCTTTTGATGTACGTTTTATATTAACTAAGTGGTATGTAAAGCATTTTGTTTTTTATTTGTTCATTTTATGTTCA
>NZ_JAGWCX010000243.1:0-326 GCF_020657775.1 Clostridioides sp. ZZV14-6345
AGTTGCTACTTTTTTTATATTCAAAAAGACAATAGAAACTGCGAACCTTTCTTAGATGTACAATATTAATATAAATATAACCATTACTTTTATATTCAAAAAAGACAATGGAATCTGCGAACCTTTCTTACACACTTAACATTAGTCCATATATAATTACTGCTTTTCATATAAAAAAGACAATGAAATCTGTGAACCTTTCTTATATAAAAATAGCTCTATTCATCAATTTATAAATATAAGAATCGACAAAATTTAGAAATATTATTATTTTGATATGTATTTACATATAAAAAGACAATAGAATCTGCGAACCTTTCTATTTT
>NZ_JAGWCX010000244.1:0-319 GCF_020657775.1 Clostridioides sp. ZZV14-6345
AAAGTTTAAATATAGTTTTACAACACTAAACGACTTATCCAATTGTAATATAGTATTAAGGAGTATTATAAACAACAAGACATCCACAACAGGATATGAAGTAAGTTTAAATATTACTATACTAGAAGGTGATTATACTAATACTAATATAGGTTATTTCAATGGAATACAAAGTGTTGGTCAAGAAGATAAAATTGAAATATTATCAACCGAAATAAATACACCAAATTTAATAAAATCAGATTATATTTACACCAAAGGTAAATATAATAGTATTAGTGGAGAGTATTTGGATACTGATGATAAACATTATGCTTGT
>NZ_JAGWCX010000245.1:0-317 GCF_020657775.1 Clostridioides sp. ZZV14-6345
TTATCATTGTATAATGTTCTTTTGTTATAGAACTTATCTTATTACATGCTCCACCACCTACGACATAAAGATTTTGCGTCTGACCTGGTACATAGTCTTTTATATCACATATCAGTATTTTTCCATCATTATAACCCCAACCAACAATAGTTGCAGAGATTTTATCAACTTCTCCATCATAAACGATTGCATGTTTGTACATCTGTTTAACTCCTTCGTTATCTATTTTTTTATTTAATATACCCTCAGCAATCAACTTTGCAACTGTATTTTTATTTTTAATGTAATAATCTGTATCTGCTTTACTATCCACGAAG
>NZ_JAGWCX010000246.1:0-315 GCF_020657775.1 Clostridioides sp. ZZV14-6345
AAATACTATGCAGGAGAAAAAAGAAGATAGAGATATGTATAAAAAGACAGTAGAAAACTTTATTGAACTATCAACACAACAACAAGAAATCAATAAAAATATACTTGTTGAAATGGGAGCAATGAAAACTGATGTGGAGGAAATAAAGGAAGATGTAACAGATATAAAGGTGATGCTACAGAAAGAAGGTGATAAATGATGAAAGTAGTAATAGTACCAGGACATACACTAACAGGAAAAGGAACAGGGGCAGTTGGTTATATAGATGAAGGAAAAGAAAATAGAATTTTAACTGATTTAATTGTTAAATGGTTG
>NZ_JAGWCX010000247.1:0-314 GCF_020657775.1 Clostridioides sp. ZZV14-6345
TTGTGGTGATACACAAGTAAATCAAGTATATCTTGATATAGGTTAATAGGAGTATTTTTAATGAATAATGGAATAGTGAAATGGTTTAATAATGAAAAAGGATTTGGTTTTATATCAATGGAAGGTGGAGATGATGTATTTGCTCATTTCTCAGCTATACAAACTTCAGGATTTAAATCATTAGAAGAAGGTCAAGAAGTAAGCTTTGATATAGTTAAAGGTGCTAGAGGTCCTCAAGCAGAAAATATAACTATATTATAATATATAGATTTTTCGGGAAAGACTCTTTTTAGGGTCTTTTTTTATTGTTAATA
>NZ_JAGWCX010000248.1:0-308 GCF_020657775.1 Clostridioides sp. ZZV14-6345
AAATAAGTATTTGAGAAAGACTTCTGCACCTATCACAGAACTTACAGGAAGTGATAGATATGAAACAGCAGTTAAAATAAGTAAAGAGGGTTGGAAAAATGGTTCAGACAAGGTAGTTATAATAAATGGAGATGTAAGTATTGATGGAATTATATCAACTCCATTAGCAACTACATATAATGCACCAATACTTTTAGTTGAAAAAAATAATGTTCCTGCTAGTGTAAAATTAGAATTAAAGCGTCTAAACCCTAAAGATGTAATTATAATTGGAGATGAGAATTCTATTTCTAAAACTACTGCTAATC
>NZ_JAGWCX010000249.1:0-289 GCF_020657775.1 Clostridioides sp. ZZV14-6345
AGCATTTACATTAACCTTAGTAATAGATTTCCAGCAACCATTTTCATCTTTGTAATTATATATATTTAACTCTCCAACAGCATAGACAGGCTTACCTTTAACAAGATATTGCACTAGATTCTCTACATGTTTTCCTAATTGTTCACATTGAATAAAATCAGTTATTTTATTTCCATTTTTATCTTTAAACCTTCTATCTACTGCCATTGAAAAGGTTATTTTTGGAGTACCCGAATTTGGAAGGTACTTCAATTCTGCATCTGCAACTAATCTTCCAACTAAAGTTATT
>NZ_JAGWCX010000250.1:0-289 GCF_020657775.1 Clostridioides sp. ZZV14-6345
AGCATTTACATTAACCTTAGTAATAGATTTCCAACAACCATTTTCATCTTTGTAATTATCTATATTTAATTCTCCAAAAGCATATATCTGTTTACCTTTTGTAAGATACTGTACAAGATTTTCTACATGTTTTCCTAACTGTTCACAAGGTATAAAATCAACTTTCTTTTTGCCTTCTCTATCTTTGTATTTTCTATCTACTGCTACCCTAAATAAAATTTTAGGTGTACCCGAATTTGGAAGATATTTCAGCTCAGCATCTGCAACTAATCTTCCAACTAAAGTTATT
>NZ_JAGWCX010000251.1:0-282 GCF_020657775.1 Clostridioides sp. ZZV14-6345
ATATAATTTAACAGAGTATTCACTTCATAATTTTGTTAAACCTATTTGCAAATATTATAAACTACATTCTGCTATATCTCAGAAGATAGCTACAAGATGTTTTAATGCTTTTAGTAAGTATATCTATCATCAAGCTAAACGAGTTAATTATATTAGATATAATGAATTAACATCAATAGAAGGGAAGCAAAATTCAACTGGTATTAGTTATAAAGGTGGTATTATTAAATTTAATAATATGACTATTCCAGTAATAATAAAGAATAATGACAACTATGCTCA
>NZ_JAGWCX010000252.1:0-276 GCF_020657775.1 Clostridioides sp. ZZV14-6345
TATAGCTTTTTTCCAAACAAAAGTATATCTATTAGCAGATGACTCTATTTTTGTACCATCAATAAATAGAGTGTCCTTTGAAATCTCCTTATTATCTCCAAGAAAGTTTGTAAACTGTGCAATCAAATCTTTGCTTATTGGTGAAAAATGAATACTACGAAATCTTGCAATTGTTGAATGGTCTGGGGCGGAGGCTCCGCCTAGCAGATACATAAAGTTAATATCTCTTTTGCATGCTTTCTCTATTTCTCTTGAAGAATAAATACAGTTCATGTT
>NZ_JAGWCX010000253.1:0-275 GCF_020657775.1 Clostridioides sp. ZZV14-6345
AATAGGAGTCGAACCTATGACCTTTCGGGTATGAACCGAACGCTCTAGCCAACTAAGCTATACCGCCATATTCTGGTGCCCAGAGGCGGAATCGAACCACCGACACGGGGATTTTCAGTCCCCTGCTCTACCGACTGAGCTATCTGGGCATTTGGCGGAGAGGGTGGGATTCGAACCCACGGCCCCTTTCGAAGTCACTGGTTTTCAAGACCAGCTCCTTAAACCACTCGGACACCTCTCCATTGGTGATCTATCCGCGACTCGAACGCGGGACA
>NZ_JAGWCX010000254.1:0-265 GCF_020657775.1 Clostridioides sp. ZZV14-6345
TGTATTTCAGTATCAGGAAATACTGCTTTAATTGCATCAGAAAATCCAACTAGTCCATCTACAGAAGCTATTAATATATCCTTAACTCCTCTGTTTTTGACATCTGTAAGTACCTTTAGCCAATACTTTGAACTTTCATTTTCTCCAATCCATATTCCTAAAACCTCCTTTATGCCTTCTAAGTTAATACCTATAGCTATATAGGCTGCTTTGTTTATTATTCTACCTTCACTTCTAACTTTATAATGTATAGCATCCATAAATA
>NZ_JAGWCX010000255.1:0-265 GCF_020657775.1 Clostridioides sp. ZZV14-6345
TGGGGAGTGCTTTTTTCATTTCTCCAAACAACAGTATTTTTTTCATCTATAATTATCAAATCAATTTCAATGTCTTCTAAAATTTCTGTTGCAGTACAAATTAGATTATCTAAGTCAAAACTTCGAGTTATCTCTAGTTGTTTGTTATTTAATTCTCTTTTTAGTATATAAGTTTTAAAACACATTTATATTATTATCCTTTCTCACAAAGATATTTTAATTAATTTTTTATCATAGTAATGTTTAAAAGTAGATAAAACTAAAA
>NZ_JAGWCX010000256.1:0-262 GCF_020657775.1 Clostridioides sp. ZZV14-6345
GTTATTATTATAAGTATTAGCAGGTGCAAAATACTCAAATCCATTAGGTCCTTTAAATACTCCTGTTACCATTTTAGAATTGTTATTAACATCAAAATAGAAATTATTTCTTTCAATCGTAATATATCCATTTTGAAGAACTCCATCATGGCTAAAATAATACTTGTCATTATTAATAGTATATAGATGAGTTGTAGCAGTAGCATTATTCGGATTAAAGTAATATTTTTTACCATCAATAGTTTGCCATCCAGTTACTGCT
>NZ_JAGWCX010000257.1:0-250 GCF_020657775.1 Clostridioides sp. ZZV14-6345
GGGAAACTGCCTGGGAGAGTAGGACGTAGCCACATAATCTTTTTTTGTTGTATTAAATTTAATTAAACTACAATAATTATATGTTTTTATTTGTCTTTTATAGATTTTTTTGGCAATAAATGATATAGTGGATATAATTAAATATATTAAATATATTTAATTTTTTTATTTTTTGTGTTTTATAAGTTTATTTTTTATGGACTTATTTATAATTTTGGGAAATACACTTTGACATATTTTTAAATGTTAA
>NZ_JAGWCX010000258.1:0-233 GCF_020657775.1 Clostridioides sp. ZZV14-6345
TTAGGTGGCAACGCGGATAATCTCCGTCCTATTGATTTAGGACGGAGTTTTTTATTTTAAAAAATTTTAAAGAGAGAATATATAATTTGAGATAAAAGGTGGTGAAAGAGATGTTATGAACTCTCAAGACTAAAGAGAATGATTTAAAGAATTGGCAAAAAAATAAAATGAATATTAAACAAATTAGGGGGATTTATTACAATGAAAACAAATACAAAAAAATTAACTTTAAA
>NZ_JAGWCX010000259.1:0-232 GCF_020657775.1 Clostridioides sp. ZZV14-6345
TCTGTGTTCGGAATGGGAACAGGTGTATCCTCTTTGCTATTATAACCACATATTGCCTATTTATAAGACAAGTATTATATTAACATCTTTATTTTTAAATGTCAATAGTTTTAAAGTACTAAATAATAATTGTTTTTATGATATATACTGTTACTAATTGAAGTTAGTACTTTACATAGAATTAACACTCTAAAAACTGCACATATATCTTAATGAATGAACATCAAATAAA
>NZ_JAGWCX010000260.1:0-229 GCF_020657775.1 Clostridioides sp. ZZV14-6345
TAGTTTTATATTAACTAAGTGGTATGTAAAGTTAAAAATGAGTGCTGTAAGTCTAACAAAAACAAGTGTTTTATATTAACTAAGTGGTATGTAAAGCCTTATTACTTTTATTTGTTTATCTATTTCAGCACGTTTTATATTAACTAAGTGGTATGTAAAGATGGTTGGAGCATATGAAAAATCTTACTATACAAAAGGTTTTATATTAACTAAGTGGTATGTAAAGAAA
>NZ_JAGWCX010000261.1:0-229 GCF_020657775.1 Clostridioides sp. ZZV14-6345
GTTTTATATTAACTAAGTGGTATGTAAAGATTTAAAAATAATATAATCTCTTTAGCAAAAGACTAGTTTTATATTAACTAAGTGGTATGTAAAGCTTCTAAACGGGGCTTGAAGCACTTTTAACTAATTAAGGTTTTATATTAACTAAGTGGTATGTAAAGTTTTGAGAGCTGCTACAAGTGCTATATGTTCTGCTTTAGTTTTATATTAACTAAGTGGTATGTAAAGT
>NZ_JAGWCX010000262.1:0-228 GCF_020657775.1 Clostridioides sp. ZZV14-6345
AGAAGGTCAGGCTATAGTTTACCAAAATAAATTCTTAAATTTGAATGGTAAAAAATATTACTTTAACAATAACTCAAAAGCAGTTACTGAGTGGAAAACTATTGATGGCAAAAAGTATTACTTTAATCCTAATACTGCTGCTGCAGTAACTGGATGGCAAACTATTGATGATAAGAAGTATTACTTTAATACTAGTACTGCTGTTGCAGTAACTGGATGGCAAACTAT
>NZ_JAGWCX010000263.1:0-228 GCF_020657775.1 Clostridioides sp. ZZV14-6345
TGTTATAGTTTTTCCACCATATTTGCTTTTGTATCTAGCTACTTTTTTATCTAAACCAGTAACATTTTTAGCTGCTTGTGCTGTCTCTGTTTTAAATACTAATTGTTTTACTTTTACTTTACTAAATTGATTTATCTTTGTTATTAATCCAGATACGTTTTTAGCTGCTTGTGCTGTTTCTGCTTTAAATGTTGTTGTTATAGTTTTTCCACCATATTTGCTTTTGTA
>NZ_JAGWCX010000264.1:0-242 GCF_020657775.1 Clostridioides sp. ZZV14-6345
AAAATATCAAAAGAATCAAATATAATATTTGTTCATGGAAAAGGAAAGAAAAAATCTATCGTTCAAAAATCTATAGAGCAATTAAATAATTATATTGATAGATTGAAAAAATATACTAAAGACCTACATATAATGGGTGAACGAAATAGTTATTCTAAAACGGATAATGACGCAACTTTTATGAGAATGAAAGAAGACCATATGAAAAATGGACAACTTAAACCAGCATATAATATACAATT
>NZ_JAGWCX010000265.1:0-225 GCF_020657775.1 Clostridioides sp. ZZV14-6345
CAAATTAATTTTATATTATCTTGTATCCTTATTATTATTTAGTTTTTTAAATGTTTATCATGAATATCCTTTATGTTACATTAATCCATTTTCTAAGTGTACAATAGTCTCACGTCTTACACCAACTAATTTAGCAAGTTCATTTTGCATCATAAGGAGTTTTCCCTGTATTATTTAATTTTTGTTTTCATCAATATTGCCACTTAGTTACATATCCCCCTTTTA
>NZ_JAGWCX010000266.1:0-223 GCF_020657775.1 Clostridioides sp. ZZV14-6345
GATAGTAAAAAATATTATTTTAATCCTAACACTGCTGTTGCAGTAACTGGATGGCAAACAATTGATGGTAAGAAGTATTACTTTAATCCTAACACTTTCATAGTTTCAACTGGTTATACAATTATAGATGGTAAACATTTTTATTTTAATAATGATGGTATTATGCAGACAGGTGTGTTTAAAGGACCTGATGGATTTGAATACTTTGCACCTGCTAATACTT
>NZ_JAGWCX010000267.1:0-220 GCF_020657775.1 Clostridioides sp. ZZV14-6345
GATATATGTGTAGTTTTTAGAGTGTTAACTCTATATATTTAAACTTGTCAAGGATTATAGATTTTTAATAGTTTTATAAACTAAAAAATCGAATAAAAAAAGCATTGACATAATAAGAAAAAGATGTTATTATAATACTTGTCTTAGAAAAAAGTTAAATGAAAATTTAGACAATAATCTGGTTATTATAGCAGAGAGGATACACCTGTTCCCATTCCGA
>NZ_JAGWCX010000268.1:0-218 GCF_020657775.1 Clostridioides sp. ZZV14-6345
CATAACCGGTAGGTCTGGGGTTCGAGTCCCTGAAGGTCCACTATTCTTCATAGGGGTGTAGCTCAGTTGGTAGAGCGTCGGTCTCCAAAACCGTGCGCCGGGGGTTCGAGTCCCTCCACCCCTGCCAAATAAAAAGAACTTGAAAAAAGTTGTATTTTAGAGTAGTATAATATAGTAAATAATATTTCGAGGTGTAGCGCAGTTTGGTAGCGCACATG
>NZ_JAGWCX010000269.1:0-218 GCF_020657775.1 Clostridioides sp. ZZV14-6345
GATACAAAATAAAAACACTAGGATAGTTTCAGTGATAATAGATATTGATAGTGATATAAACTCTTTAGACTTAGAGATTAAGAGAATGCAAGAGTTAAAGAAGATTAAGAAGAATAGTCTTGATAGATTAAAAAGTAACATAAAGGAATGTATGGAACTACTTGGTATTAAAAAGGTAGAAACATTTTTAGGAAATATAAGTATAAGAAAGTCAGCAG
>NZ_JAGWCX010000270.1:0-217 GCF_020657775.1 Clostridioides sp. ZZV14-6345
AGACTGCATCAGCATTTAATCCTAACATCCATACTGAAAAACCTATTCCAAGTATCAATAATACTACTGGAATATACTTATTATCTAGTTGCTTATATTTCTTGCAACCTGCTCCTATAACATAAAGAGCAGCTACTAAAATTAGCAACTGCTCGGGTATAAAACTTATTAAATTATCCATCTTTTATCCTCCTAATTAATTAAAATATTCCTTTTT
>NZ_JAGWCX010000271.1:0-209 GCF_020657775.1 Clostridioides sp. ZZV14-6345
TTAGAAGTATTCGCAGGGGCAAAGTATTCAAATCCATTAGGTCCTTTAAACACACCTAACTGTATAATACCACTATCATTAAAATAAAAATGGTCACTATTAATAATAGTATAACCAATTGAGGCTATGGAAGTGTTAGGATTAAAATAATATTTTTTACTATCAATAGTTTGCCATCCAGTTACTGCAACAGCAGTATTAGGATTAAA
>NZ_JAGWCX010000272.1:0-209 GCF_020657775.1 Clostridioides sp. ZZV14-6345
ATATAACTATATTATAATATATAGATTTTTCGGAAAGACTCTTTTCAGGGTCTTTTTTTTATTGATAATATTTTAGATGTATATAAAAAAGTCCCCTCCAACAAGAGAATACTTAGTTTAAATGCTTTTAATAAAATAAGACTCACAAAAAGATATTTATAAAGTATATATTTTATAAATATCTTTTTTAGTTAAACTATATAATAAAT
>NZ_JAGWCX010000273.1:0-207 GCF_020657775.1 Clostridioides sp. ZZV14-6345
TTATCCGCGTTGCCACCTAAATTATATAAAAATAAACTTAAAGTTTAATTCTTATATATCTCATTATCAGGTACTTACATACCCTATTCGCTGTAACGTGCGACTGACGATAAAGTCTACTCTCATAATAATATGATTTCAATTTACTCCTCCAAGGTCCATTCACTATATTCCTTCTTGCTAAGATTCCACCATCCTCAGCTCTCT
>NZ_JAGWCX010000274.1:0-205 GCF_020657775.1 Clostridioides sp. ZZV14-6345
AAAGCTCATTTGTTCTCCCTGTTGATATTCTACTCCAGATATGTCAGGATTTTTAATTTTTTGTATATCAAAGTTGGCAACCTCTATTACTATATTTCTGATAGGCAATATAGAATTAAGATAATCTATAAATTTAAGATGGGTATTCAATTTATGTTGTAAACTTGGTGCCAACCATCCTTGTTTTATTTTTCGATTGTTCCAT
>NZ_JAGWCX010000275.1:0-202 GCF_020657775.1 Clostridioides sp. ZZV14-6345
GTTATTATTAGAAGTATTAGCAGGTGCAAAGTACTCAAATCCATCAGGTCCTTTAAATACTCCTGATTGTATAATGCCATCATTATTAAAATAAAAATGTTTACCACCTATAATTGTATAACCAGTTGAAATTACAGCAGTGTTAGGATTAAAGTAGTGTTTTTTTCCGTCAATAGTTTGCCATCCAGTTACTGCAACAGCA
>NZ_JAGWCX010000276.1:0-202 GCF_020657775.1 Clostridioides sp. ZZV14-6345
AGTATAATTAGATAGACATTGATTTCTAGAGAATCCTTTTTAGTTTTATCTACATTTATATTAATATATAGTAATACAAAACTCTTAAATATATTTTTAACATTAAAAATAACCAAAAATATTAACTAAAAAATATAATTAAGTAGACATTTCTATTAATCTATGATACAATAGTACTTGTGGTGATACACAAGTAAATCAA
>NZ_JAGWCX010000277.1:0-200 GCF_020657775.1 Clostridioides sp. ZZV14-6345
ACAAGCATAATGTTTATCATCAGTATCCAAATATTCTCCACTAAAACGATTATATTTACCTTTAGTATAAATATAATCTGATTTTATTAAATTTGATGTATTTATTTCAGTTGATAATATTTCAATTTTATCTCCTTGACCAACACTTTGTAGACCATTAAAATAATCTATATTAGTATTAGTATAATCACCTTCTAGTA